>CANJEF010000059.1 GCA_947472965.1 Sphingobacteriales bacterium | reverse complement strand
ATACATGAAGCGCAACAAGAAGTGGATCAATGGATCAAGCATATTGGCGTGAGGTATTTTAGTGAGCTTACCAATATGGCGATTCTAACTGAGGAGGTTGGCGAATTGGCTAGGATTATGGCCAGAAAGTATGGTGACCAGTCTTTCAAGAAAAATGAATCTGCCGATCAGTTGGCTGATGAAGTGGCTGATGTTTTGTGGGTGCTGATATGCATCGCCAACCAAACTGGCGTGGACCTCACAGATGCCTTGAAGAAGAATATAGAGAAGAAAACCCTGCGTGACAAGGATCGGCATCAACAGAATGATAAATTAAAATAAAAGTTCTCTTCCACTATTTTTCCATTCTCATTCTCAACGATTCGTTTTTCAAACTCCCCTTTTGTTTATCTTTGTCCCTATGGTATCCAATGATCAAACTAAGTTTCAGGCAATTATTTCCCATGCAAAGGAATACGGATTTGTGTTTCAATCCAGCGAGATTTACGACGGATTAAGTGCTGTTTATGATTATGGACCATGGGGAAGTGAGCTTAAAAAAAATCTACGTGAAGCATGGTGGAATGAAATGACACGCATGCATGATAATATTGTTGGAATAGATGCAGCAATTTTTATGCATCCAACAACATGGAAGGCCTCTGGGCATGTTGATAATTTCAGCGATCCCATGATTGATAACAAGGATTCCCAAAAAAGATATAGGGTAGATCACCTTATAGAAGGATTTGCTGATCAGTTGGTTAAGGAAGGAAAGGAGGGTGAAGCCGAAGAATTGATTTCAAAAATGGAAGCATTTTTAGCTGCAAATGATTTTACAGGACTGAAGCAAATGATTGATTCCTTAAATATCAAGTGTAGTGTGAGTGGTACTTGCAACTGGACTGAAGTGCGTCAGTTTAATCTGATGTTCTCCACCCAGATAGGCTCTGTTGCTGAGGAAGCAAATGAAATTTATTTAAGACCTGAAACTGCACAGGGTATTTTTGTTAATTTTCTCAATGTGCAAAAAACTGCCCGGATGAAAATTCCGTTTGGAATCGCACAGATTGGTAAAGCCTTCAGAAATGAAATTGTTGCAAGACAATTCATTTTCAGGATGCGTGAGTTTGAGCAAATGGAAATGCAATTTTTTATCAGGCCTGGTACACAAAAAGAATGGTATGAGTATTGGAAAGCGGAACGCATGAAGTGGCATCAGTCATTGGGTATTCCAGCAACTGATTATCGTTTTCATGACCACGTGAAACTCGCACACTATGCAGATGCCGCAGTTGATATAGAATATGCTTTTCCTATTGGATGGAAAGAAGTTGAGGGTATTCATAGCAGAACTGATTTTGATTTAAAGAGTCACCAGGAACACAGTGGTAAAAAGCTGCAGTATTTTGACAACGAGATCAATCAAAATTATGTTCCTTACGTCATCGAAACCTCCATCGGGTTGGATCGGATGTTTCTACTGGTCCTTTGCAATGCCTTTCAAGAGGAAAAATGGAATAAGGAAGATGGCTCAGAGGATAGCAGGGTTGTGTTGAAAATACCTGCTCGCATTGCACCCATCAAATTGGCAATCCTCCCTTTATTGAAAAAAGAAGGACTTCCTGAAATTGCCCGTGAAATTATGGCTACTTGCAGAAATGAGTTCTATTGTTTTTACGAGGAAAAAGATACTATCGGAAAACGTTACCGTAGGATGGATGCACTGGGTACTCCGTTTTGTATCACGGTTGATCACCAAACGAAGGAAGATCAAACCGTTACCATTCGTTACCGCGATACCATGAAACAGGAGCGTATTCCAATCAAGGGGCTTGTTGAATTCATCAAATCAAAAATGAATTAACTCATTTTCAAGAATTCTTACATCCTACCAGAATTTTGCATAGAGCGCTGAAAGTATCATCAATGCTGTAACAATCAAAATGATACTTCTCGGGTCTAGCTTAAACATTCCTTTTTCAAAAATGAATGCCTTCTCATTTATTTTGGGTCCTGCCAGACTTACCACACCCATAATGGCGACTGTAAAAAAGAAGGCCCAGCCCATACTGATGAGAAATGGAATTTCTGTAATTGTTTTTACGATTCCATTATCCAGTTTTTGATATTCAAAAGCCGTGTATAAGATTGTTTCTTTTCCCAGTATTTGTACAGCATAGCTGTTGAAAAAAATTGACAAGAGAAATCCAGCAATGATGCCCACCATGGCTGCGGTGCCAGTTGTTCTTTTCCAAAACATACCCAGGATGAAAATGGCAAAAACACCCGGACTAATAAACCCCGTATATTTTTGAATAAATGTAAAACCTCCTTCACCACCAATGCCAAGTGTATCTTTCCATGTAAAAATAAGTGCCACTACCATGGAAGCTACAATGGCCACTCGGCCAGTCCATACCAGCTTTTTTTCATCGGCCTCTTTATTGAAATATTTTTTGAAGATGTCGAGTGTAAAAATCGTAGATATGCTGTTAGCCTTTCCTGCAAGAGATGCTACAATTGCCGCGGTTAAGGCTGCTACCGAAAGTCCTTTTAATCCACTGGGAAGAAAGCCCAATACGGCTGAATAGGCACCATCCTTGCTTCCAGTGCCCATTTGCGGAAGGTGTCCGTTTTTGTAAAGCACATAGGCTGCTATGCCAGGTAGCATCACAATTACTGGCATCATTAATTTTAGGAATGCTGCAAACAGGATACCGGCCCGTGCTGTTTTGAGATCTGCCCCTAGTGCACGTTGAGTAATGTATTGATTGCACCCCCAATAATTTAAATGCAAAATCCATTGACCTGCCAGGTACATCATCACCCCTGGAAGAATTACATATTTTTGAATTTCCAGGTTTTCGGGTTGGTCGATTGTTGTTGAGGTGAGTGAAGGCTTGGGTTGCATAAGCTGAAAATGATCGGGAGCTTGATTCATCAGGTCTAAGAATCCTGCCCAGGCAGAACCACCGCTGCCAAATTTGTCACTCACAATGGTGAGTGCAAGGTAGGTGGTTGCCAACCCCCCAACGATTAATACGCCCACTTGGATAACATCGGTATAGCCAATCACTTTCATGCCTCCCAAGGTGATGATGAGTGCGAATAGCATCAATAAGATCATGATTTCATGAAGATAATTTCCGCCAAGCAGTCCGTTGATGGCTACTGCCCCTAAATAGAGTATCGAGGTGAGGTTAACAAAGATGTAAAGGAAAAGCCAGAAGATTGTCATGATCAGCGCCACTGATTCATTATACCTCGTTTTAAGGAATTGAGGCATTGTGAAAATTTTATTCTTCAGGTATATGGGCATGAACCATACTGCAATGATAATCAAAGCGATTGCGGCAAACCACTCATAGGCGCTCACTGCAATTCCCACAAAAAAACCATCTCCACTCATCCCAATGAATTGTTCTGCTGAAATATTAGATGCAATCAGCGATGCTCCAATAGCCCACCAGGCCAGTGATCCTTCTGCCAAGAAAAAATCTTTTGTATCTGCCTTGGCTTTGCTTTTTTGTCTGTAAATCCAAATTCCGTATCCGCCTACAATAATTATATAAAGTAAGAAAACAATCAGGTCTGCAGCTGAAAGGCCTTTAGTCATGGTAGTGGTTTAAAAATGAGCTATAGTTGAAGTTAAATTTTATAAAGTAAAAAACGGAGCCCAATTTGCTTTATTTTTATGTGTCAACTTTAATGCCGCAGCATTTAAATCAAAAAGCATGAAGAACTTGGTTTTAAAAGTCCACGAACGTGACAATGTGATAGTAGCCCTTACAGATCTTGAAAAGGGCACAGAGATTGCGCTAGACGGTCATCAATACCAATTGATTGACAGGATTCCTGCAAAACATAAATTTTATACAACAGATATCCCAAAGGGTGGGGAAGTCATCATGTATGGTGTTCTTGTTGGACGCGTGCAGCGGGAGGTGATGATAGGGGAGTTAATGACAACCGACAACCTCAAGCATGCAGCAGATCCATATTCTTATCGAGGTTCAACTTTCACATGGAAACCGTTGGACGTTTCAAAATATGCGAATAGAACGTTTAATGGGTATGTTCGAAATGACGGACGTGTTGGCACTGCAAATTATTGGCTTTTCATTCCCACAGTTTTTTGTGAAAATAGAAATCTGGATGTTATCCGCGAAGCAATGCACAATGAATTGGGATATGCTGTTACGGATAAATACAAGCGTTTTACCAAGGCCCTGAAGACCGCCTATGAAAACGGTGGAAGTCTTGACGAGGCAAATCACAGTACATTATTTGATGCACCTCAACAGCATCAGAGGCTTTTTGAACAGGTAGATGGAATCAAGTTTCTCAATCACCAAGGGGGATGTGGAGGAACAAGACAGGATTCAGCAACACTAGGCGAACTCCTTGCTGCCTATGCAGACCATCCTAATGTTGGGGGCATCACCATATTGAGTTTGGGTTGTCAGCATTTACAATCTGCAGAATTCATGGCAACAATAAAAAAACGCAATGCCTCTTTCAATAAACCGATACTGATTTTTGAGCAACAAAATTCCAAAAGCGAAGAGCAGTTGATACAAGAAGCTATTGCTGAAACCTTTAAGGGATTGATTGAAATTAATGGTGAGCGAAGAACCCCAGTGCCTCTTAAACATCTTACAGTAGGGGTTAAATGTGGCGGCAGTGATGGGTTTAGTGGAATATCCGCCAATCCAGCTGTTGGTTATTTTTCAGATTTGCTCGTTTCACTGGGAGGTAAAATATTGTTGGCGGAATTTCCTGAACTATGTGGCGCAGAACAGGAATTGATTGACAGAAGCACATCAAAAGAAACTGCTGAAAAATTTATCAGGCTGATGAATACATACAGTGATGAAGCGATTCGTGTAGGATCTGGGTTTCATATGAATCCATCTCCAGGTAATATCAAAGATGGATTGATTACCGATGCCATCAAGAGTGCCGGTGCTGCAAAAAAAGGGGGTACTTCTCCTGTAGTGGATGTGCTTGATTATACAGAGCCTGTGACCAAAGCTGGACTAAGTCTTGTTTGCACTCCAGGGAACGATGTAGAAGCTACTACGGGGAAAGCGGCTTCAGGGGCCACCTTGATTTTATTTACAACTGGACTGGGTACACCAACAGGCAATCCTGTTTGTCCAACAATTAAGCTATCAACCAATTCAACATTGGCCACCCGGATGAACGACATCATCGATATTGATTGTGGTCCAATTGTTGAAGGTGATAAAACAATTGAGGAAATGGGGGAGGATATCCTTGAGTATTGTATCAAAGCTGCTAGCGGAGAAATTATTCCCAAATCAGTGCAGTTGAACCAGGATGATTTCATCCCTTGGAAGCGAGGTGTATCATTGTAGAGCAACTTACTAAAACTGAAAAGGGTTTGAAAAATAATGCATTAGTTACCATTATTTTTCAAACCCTTTTATATGAATAGAATTATGCGTTTCTATTGATACAATTCAAGTCTTCGAACGCAACTTTCAAACGATCCATGAATGTCTCTTGTCCTTTTCTTAGCCAAACCCTTGGATCGTAATGTTTTTTATTCGGTTTATCGGCCCCTTCTGGATTACCAAGTTGTGCTTGCAGGTAGCCTTCATTCTTCTTGTAGTTTTTCAATACACCTTCCCAGAATGCCCACTGTAAGTCCGTATCAATATTCATTTTAATTGCTCCATAACCAATGGCTTCCCTTATTTGATGTTGAGGAGATCCGCTTCCACCATGGAATACAAAGAATACAGGTTTCTCGGAAGTATTAAATGTTTTTTGAATATAGTCTTGTGAATTCTTAAGAATTTCAGGACGAAGTTGAACATTCCCAGGACTATATACACCGTGAACATTTCCGAATGCTGCCGCAACGGTAAAAAGTTCTCCTACTTTACCCAATTCGGTATAGGCATGAGCAACATGTTGTGGTTGCGTATAGAGTTTATCATTTTCCACATCTGAATTATCAACACCATCTTCTTCACCTCCGGTAACGCCCAATTCAATTTCAATACCCATGCCCAATGGAGCCATTCTCTTAAAGAATTCAACTGAAGTTGCAATATTCTCTTCCAAGGGTTCTTCACTCAAGTCAAGCATATGTGAACTGAATAAAGGCTGACCTTTTTCTTTCATGTATTGTTCCCCTGCATCAATTAAAGCACTGATCCAAGGCAACCATTTTTTTGAAGCATGGTCTGTATGGAGAATAACGGGCACGCCGTAGTATTTGGCAACATTGTGAATATGAAGTGCTCCTGAAATTGCACCGGCAATATTGGCTTGCAACTTATCGTTCGGCATTCCTTTTCCAGCAATAAATTGAGCACCTCCGTTGGAAAACTGTATGATGACAGGTGAATTAACTGCTGCTGCTGCCTCGAGTGTAGCGTTAATGGTATCGGTACCAGTTGTGTTCACTGCTGGCATGGCGAACTGATTGTTTTTTGCATCCTGATAAAGGGCTTTCAATTCTTCGCCGTATAGGACACCTGCCTTGTATTTACTCATTGTTGTTGTTTTTGGAATTGCAAATATCGGAAAAAAACACGACTTCAATCCTTGGTGATGAAGATGAGACACCGAACCCACTTTTCATCTTGATCAGGGGGTAGATAGTTTTTGAACTTCAGTTTGGCAAACCCAAGATTGCTTGGAATAATTTGAAGACTACTTGAAGCTTACCAATTATTTTCTTGTCCAGGAATCATTCTTTCACCTTCTTCTACTTCTTTGGTGTTCCAATCCTTTTCGTATGAAACAAACCATGATAGCCAAAGAGTTCTTGACAGGCGCATGAAGAGGGGTTGCATAATGATGAGTAGTGCTGCATTGATACCCATCCACCAAAAAAAACGATTGTCATCCAGTGAAAAGCCAATGATTACCCACCATGCAACAAAAGTGGCTACGCTGAATGCAACTGAAAGTGCATAGCTAACATATCCAGTTCCATAGTAAAAGCCAACCTCAAGTTGCGTAGGTTGGTTGCAAACTGGGCAATGGGTATTCATTTTGACAGTCTCACCATATTTATAGGCATTGTTAGTGCTATAAATATTTCCTTTTCTGCAACGCGGACATTTATTTTTCAAAACGCTTACTAGGTATGTTTCACTTAGCTTTCCCATCTTATATTTTGCGCAATATTAATTTT
>CANJEF010000058.1 GCA_947472965.1 Sphingobacteriales bacterium | reverse complement strand
TGTTCCTGTCGGTTCAATTGATTTCATCTTGCAACAAAAAAGAGGAAATTTCAAAAGACCCTAAAATTGCTGCACTCAAATTGCCTGCTGATTTTCATGCGGACCACTTATATTCTCCTGGAGAAAATGAACAAGGCTCTTGGGTAGCGATGACGTTTGATAACAAGGGAAGAATGATTGCTTGCGATCAATACGGAAATCTCTACAGGCTTGTGATACCAGCCGTTGGAGCAGACACTACAAAAGAAAAAATAAAAGTGGAGAAGCTTGAAGTGCAACTACCAAATGATACTTCATCCGTTGCACGTAGAATGGGGTATGCACATGGATTGCTTTATGCATTCAATAGTTTGTATGTGATGGTGAATGATGAGGGTGATCAGGAAAATTCTAAACCAAGTGGATTATACAGATTGCAAGACACGGACAATGATGATCAATACGATAAAATTACACTCCTGAGAAGATTAGAAGGGGAAGGGGAACACGGTCCGCATAGCATTGTGCTTTCACCAGATGGAAAATCCCTCTATGTGATTGCCGGTAATTTCACGAAAATTCCAAAAATGGATCAATATGCAGCTGCCGATTCATTTGAAATTGATAACCTGCTGCCATTGGTAAGAGATCCCAATGGCCATGATGGCACTGTGAATACCCATGGAGGTTGGATTGCGCAAATAGATTCAACTGGAGGGAACTTTAATTTGATCAGTGCAGGTTTCAGAAATCCTTTCGACCTGGCATTCAATGAATCAGGAGATATATTCACGTTTGATTCCGATATGGAATGGGATTTCGGCTTGCCTTGGTACAGACCTATTCGCATCTGCCATGTTCCAAGTGGAGGTGAATTCGGATGGAGACCAGGTACTGATAAGTGGTCGCCTACCAACCCCGACAACTTACCTGCACTTCTCAACATCGGACAAGGTTCACCAACAGGCGTATTCAGTGGCATGAATGCACATTTTCCTGAAAAATACCGCCGCTCTATTTTTGCGTTCGACTGGACATTTGGTGTGATGTATGCCATCCAACCCATTCCCAACGGCGCAAGCTATACTCCAAAAGCCGAAGAATTTATTTCAGGTTCACCATTGCCACTCACTGATGGCATAGTTGGTCCAGACGGCGCCGTTTATTTTCTTACCGGAGGTCGCCGCATTGAATCAGATTTATACCGCGTATACTATAAAGACAACAATCAACATACTAAAAAGCTTGTAGCAGCGGAATTAACTGAACCACAAAAAATTCGGAGAAAACTTGAATCCTTTCATACCGCACCAAAGGCCGACGCCATTGCAGCATCATGGCCTTATTTAAACAATGAAGACAGGTTCATTCGTTATGCAGCGCGGGTTGCCATAGAACACCAGCCTGCCCAAGAGTGGGCGCAAAAGGCCGTTGACGAAAAAGATCCTGTTACACTTACACAAGCTGCCATTGCACAAGCAAGATTGCGAAACAAAGACATTAAAGAAAAATTATTGCAATCACTTACATCAATCAATTTTTCAACATTGACGGATGACCAAAAAATAGACCTCGTGCGTGCATTTGAATTGGTATACCTCAAGTTGGGTAAACCAAGTGATACCGTACAATCAAAAGTCGTTGCTTATCTTGATGCACAATACCCTGCCCAATCCAATAACCTCAACAGGTCATTAAGTAAAATGCTTGTCTACCTTGATGCGCCGGGGTCAGTGGAAAAAACCATGAAGTTGATGGCATCAGCACAAGATGATCCCAATGACCAAAAAACATTCATGGAATCTTCCGACCTTATTCTGCGCAATCCACAATACGGATTGGATATTGCGGGTATGCTTGCCAGTGTTCCTCCAAAACAACAAACCTTTTATGCAACAGTGCTCAGTCAGGCAAAGAATGGCTGGACACCTGCATTGCAAGAGGAATATTTCAAATGGTTTTACAAGGCCTTTGGCTATAAAGGAGGCTACAGCTTTGTTGGCTTCATCAACATCGTAAGAAACAATGCGTTGAAAAATGTTTCAACAGAAAAGCTTGCTTACTTCAAAACCATCTCTGGAGATTCACTCGTTGCCAGAGCACAAATGGGACTAACCCAAAATGATATTCAACCAAAAGGTCCTGGAAAAAATTGGAAAGTGGATACTGCACTGGCCTATTTAAAAGACGGAATGGGTGTGCGGAATTTTGAACAAGGAAAAGCCATGTTTGCTGCCAGCCTTTGTGTGAAATGCCATAATATGAATGGACAAGGAGGTATCGCTGGACCAAATCTTACCAATGTTGGCACCAGGTTCTCTTATAAAGACATGCTGGAGTCAATTTTAGAACCGAATAAAACAATTTCAGATCAATTTGCTTCTACTGTATTTTATTTGAAAGATGGAAGCTCGGTGGTTGGAAAAATGATGAACGAAGATGATAAGAATTATTATATCGGACAGAACCCATTTGCAATGCACATTCTCAAAGAGGTTCCAAAGAAAAATGTAATCAGAACAAGGTTGTCGAAAGAATCATTTATGATGGGAAGGTTAATTAACAGACTGAACCCCGAGGAGATGAAGGATCTATTGGCGTACATGAAATCAGGAGGAAATCCAAATGATTCACTCTTCGTTGCAAAAAAATAATAATTGATGTCATCGAAAAAAAAATCTGAAATTTTCGATAAAATATCAAACAACGCACAGGTTGGTGGTATTGAAACATCGGTATTGGACAATGGACCTGGACGAGGCACGCGCATTGCATGGATCAATACAGGCACTGGATTGCGTTATAAGGTAGTAATTGACAGGGCCATGGATATTGCAGAGGCATTTTTCAACCAACACAGCATAGCATGGTTGGGAAGAACCGGCATTACGGTTCCCCAAATGATGTCGAACAAAGGAATCGATTGGCTTCAAACATTTGGTGGTGGTTTACTAACTACGTGCGGCATGTCGCACATCGGTGGACCTGAAGAAGACGAACATGGCCAACGGGGATTGCATGGCGAAATCAGTAATATTCCTGCCATCATCGAATCCATCATTCAACCTGATCCTGCAAATAACAAATTCGACATGAGTATCACAGGAGTGATGAGACAGAATCAACTCTTTGGTCCTGCCCTGGAATTAAGAAGAACAATAAGAGGAAAAATAGGTGAAGCGACTATCAGTATTCATGATGAAGTAATCAACCGCGGCAACAAACCTGCCCCACACATGCTGATGTATCACTTCAATTTCGGATGGCCAATGGCAGATGAAGGAACACAAATTTTGTGGAAAGGAAGTTGGAAACCCCGGAATGAAAATATGCCGAACCGGATTTTCAACGACAAACATGATTTTCATTCATGCCCTGCAGTTATGGAGGAACACCTTGGAACAGGTGAAGATGTAGGCATCATTAATATTGAATCTGATAATCAAGGAAACTGTTTTACAGGACTGTTCAATCCAAGATTGGACCTCGCCGTTTCATTGCGATTCAATAAAGATGAATTACCCTGGCTCACAAATTGGCAACATTGGGGAAAAGGCGAATATGTAACGGGATTGGAACCATGTACACATCCACCGCATGGACAAGCTTGGGCAAGACAGAACAACACATTGCTACACATCGAACCGGGAGAAAAAAAAGAATACAGCTTGGAAATAGAAATACTATTTGAGGAAGAAAAAATAAATTCCTTCTTGGAAAAATTTAAACCCTGATAATACTTCTAAAATTTAATAGATAATATCAACATCAACTAACAGCAAAATATCAATCAATGGAAAATGTACAATTGGCTGAAAAGGCCCTTGAACAAGGCAATGGCATACTGCGACTTGCACCAACATGGGTTCCCCGTTCTTTTTGTGTGCCCGGCAGAAGAATAAAGCTTCACCCGGATGATTATTATGTACTTGGAGGTGCACGTGGTGGTATTGATGAAAGGTGGTTATCCTCTACAACCCCTGCCATGAATGGTCCGCTCACCGGCAAGAACGAAGGATTGAGTCCAATTGTTTTCATGGATGGAAATTCAGAAAAGCAAATTCTTTTAAAAGATGCAATTGCTCAACTCAAGGGCGAAATCATTGGTGACCGACTTTGGAACAAGCATGGGTCATGGCCGATGTATTCGAAATTCTTTGATAACATGGGTCCGCTTCCTCATCATGTTCACCACAATGATGAAAAAGCGGCTCTGATCGGACAATTTGGAAAACCTGAAGCATATTATTTTCCTCCACAATTGAATAACCATGGAGGAGATTTCCCTTATACTTTTATGGGAATTGCCCCAGGTACCACCAGGGCACAAATCAAAGAATGCCTGATGAATTTCGCCAAAGGCGATAATAAAATAACGAGCTACTCCCAGGCTTATCAATTAGATCCAGGAACAGGATGGGATGTACCTCCCGGCTTGTTGCATGCACCAGGCAGCATGTGCACATATGAACCACAAAAGGCATCAGATGTATTTGCCATGTACCAATCATTGGTGAATGAGGCCATCATTCCTGAAGAGCTTTTGTGGAATGGAACGCCAAAGGAAAGCATTGGTGATTATGAGGCACTGCTTGATGTGATTGACTGGGAATTAAACGTGGATCCGCATCTTTATCAAAACAGGTTCATGAATCCAATTCCAGTGAATCCAATGGAAGAAATGAAGGCAGCAGGCTACATAGACAAATGGATCTGCTACAAATCAGATGCCTTCAGTGCAAAGGAATTGACTGTTCTTCCTGGCGCCACCGTAACAATAAAAGACAATGCAGCCTATGGCATCATCATGATGCAGGGTAGAGGAAAGATGGGCGTGTGGGATATTGAAACGCCATCATTGATTCGCTACGGACAACTCACCAATGATGAATTTTTCATCACGGAAAAAGCTGCCAAGGAAGGCGTTAAAATAACAAACCAATCAACAACAGACCCGATCGTTATGTTAAAACATTTCGGCCCTGAAAACCCGGATCTTGCACGCTAACATATTATCATCAATAAACTTAACCACACTCAACGAATACAGATGAAAGCAAGTTCCTTTTTCAAAAAAAACATACTAACGCCAATCGTATTGTCGTTAGTCACATTTTCAATCATCGCTTTCAACCTGCCTTCATCAAAAAAGTTGAAAATAAAAAAAGGATCACATATCATTTTGATTGGAAACAACCTCGGTTCACGTGAAATGAATTATGGTTTTTTTGAAACGGAACTACACACGCGTTATCCTGATAGCATGCTATACATCCGCAACATGTGTGATGGCGGAAATACGCCGGGATTCAGGCCCCACTCTGCAAGGCCAACCCCATGGGCATTTCCTGGAGCAGAAAAATTCCAAACAGAACTGGCAAAGAGTGGCGAAACAGAAGGATTCAATGACTATCCAGATCAATGGATCAGTAAGCACAAGGCCGATATCATCATTGCTTTTTTTGGATATAATGAATCATTTGAAGGCGCTACAAAACTGGAGAACTACAAAGCGGAATTAGACGCATTCATCAAGCATACGTTGAAACAAAAGTATAATGGTGTTTCAAAACCACAGTTGGCATTGGTTTCTCCAATTGCATTTGAAAATCTTTCTGATCAATATGATCTTCCAAATGGCATTGCAGAAAATAAAAATCTTTCATTATATGCAAATGCAATGAAAGAAATTGCAGCGAGCAACAAGGTCTTGTTTATTGATGCATTCGGACCAACGAAGGAATGGTTTAGTGATCAAACAACATCACTAACCATTGACGGATCACAAATGAACGAGAGTGGCTATGCAAAATTCTCCCCTTTTATTGTTGATGGAATATTTGGCACTGCCAATACACCGGCACAACAATACCGTGATTTAATACATCAGGCAGTAAAGGAAAAAAACTGGATGTGGCACAATGATTTCAAAGTGCCAAATGGAGTTCATGTTTACGGAAGAAGATATGATCCATTTGGTCCCGATAACTACCCTGCCGAATTAATAAAAATAAGGGAGATGACGTTGATAAGGGATGAAGCGATCTGGAAGGCGGCAAAGGGTGAAAAGATGGACCTGGCAGTTGCAGATGCAAACACAACAACCCTTCCTGCAGTAGAAACAAATTATGACCCAAGCAACAACAATGGTGATTTAAAATACCTATATGGCAAAGAAGCATTAGACAAATTCACCATGGCCCCTGGCTATAAAATTGATCTTTTTGCTTCAGAATCTGAATTCATAGATCTTGCAAATCCGGTACAAATATCATTCGACAACAAAGGAAGATTATGGGTTGCGGTTATGCCAACCTATCCCCATTGGAAACCAGGAGATTCAAAACCAAATGACAAATTGATTATTCTGGAAGATACAGATGCAGATGGAAAAGCAGATAAGCAAACAACCTTTGCAGACAAATTGCATCTGCCGCTCGGCTTTGAACTCGCACCCGAAGGTGTTTATGTTTCGCAAGGCACCAACTTTGTTTTACTTCGTGACCTCGATGGTGATGACAAAGCAGATACAAAAGAAATTTTATTGAGTGGCTTTGACGACCATGATACGCATCACAACCACCATGCATTTACAACAGATGCTTCCGGAGCCATTTATATGGGACAAGGAGTATTTCTTGCAAATGACATTGAAACATCATATGGTCCTGTGCGCGGAACCAACGGTGGCTTCTTCCGTTATGATCCCAACAAGAAAAAGCTGGATCGCATCGCACAATTATCCATACCCAATCCATGGGGCATTGCGTTTGATGAATGGGGACAGGTATTCTATGCAGAAACTTCAGGACCTGATGTAGCATGGATGTTGCCAGGCACAGTGAAATCACGCTACGGAGAATCTACACCTAAATCAAAAAGCATTATTGAAGAGGCACATCGGGTAAGGCCGACATCGGGATTGGAATTTATATCCAGCAGACATTTCCCGGATGAAGTGCAGGGTGATTTTCTGATCAACAACACCATTGGATTTTTAGGAACAAAACAACATACCATCAGTGACTCAGCTTCTGGGTATACAAGCAGACACAGACAAGATCTTATGCAATCTGCCGACATGAATTTCAGGCCTGTAGACCTTGAGTTTGCTCCTGATGGATCATTGTATATTGCAGATTGGCACAATGTGCTTATTGGACACATGCAACACAATATCCGGGATCCATTGAGAGACCATACGCATGGAAGAATTTACAGAATCACCTATCCATCAAGGCC
>CANJEF010000057.1 GCA_947472965.1 Sphingobacteriales bacterium | reverse complement strand
TGACATCTTGGCGAAATACACAGAACAACTGTTAAATAAAAGGAGCGTGTAACATGTTTGATGATATAGAGGAGGCACTAATTGATTTCAAAAAAGGGAATCCTATTATAGTAGTGGATGATGAATCAAGGGAGAATGAAGGCGACATTATTTTCCCTGCGGATTCAGCCACACAAGAAAAACTTAACTTTTGTTCAACAGAAGGAAAGGGATTGGTATGTATTGCCATAGATAAGGGAATAGCAAACAGATTGAATCTTTCGCCATTAAGTTCAAATCAGAAGGATGCATTTCATACAGCTTTTTATGATTCAATAGACGCAGCTGAACAATTTGGTATTACTACAGGTATATCGGCGAAAGAAAGAGCAATCACAGCCGTGCAAATTGCCAAACCAAACAGTAAGGCGCATGACTTTATAAAACCGGGACATTTATTTCCTGTTGTGGCAAAAGAACATGGCGTTTTGGTGAGACGCGGACATACAGAGGCTGCCGTTGACTTATGCAAATTAACGGGCCATGAACCAGCGGCAATCATTTGTGAAGTGATGGATGCAGACGGAAACATGATGAGAAGGGATGGACTCATTGAAATGGCAAAGAAACATGCGCTTAAAATAATTACCATTCAGCAACTGATTGATCACCGGAATCAAACTGAAAATCATTTAATCCCTATATCAAGATCTTCACTTCCCACTGAATTCGGAAAATTTGAAATAGAAGTATTTCAAAACAAACTAAGCGGGCGTGAACATGTAATGGTTTCAATGAACATAATTAACAAGAAAGCAATTGTAAGAATTCATAGCGAATGCTTAACGGGTGATGTATTTGGAAGCTTAAGATGCGACTGTCAGCAACAATTACACAACTCCTTATCGCTGATTGCTGAAAACGGGAATGGATATTTAATTTATTTGAAAGGGCATGAAGGTAGGGGCATAGGCCTTGGAAATAAAATTGCAGCATATTCTCTCCAGGAACAAGGGCATAATACCTATGAGGCCAATGAAAAACTTGGATTACCAAAGGATAATAGAAATTATGTTGAAGCGATTTGGATGTTGAAATCACAAAACATAGATCATTTTGATTTCATCAGCAATAACCCAGAAAAAATAAAAGCGTTGGAAGAAGCAGGCTTTACGTTTGATGTTTTGCAATCCCCGGTAATGACAAATGAAATGAACCAACAATATCTTTTCGATAAAATTAAGTTGGGCAATCACAACCTGAAATTGATTTAAATATAATAACATGGTAGCAGTTGTAAAAGCACAATTCAATATTGAGATAACTAGTTTACTCGAGGCAGGCTGCACCGATCATCTTGCTGAAAAAAATATCCCCTTTGATTTGTTCGAATGTCCCGGTGCAATAGAAACTGTTGTATATACAACCAAACTCATTGCAACAGGAAAATACAACTGTATTATTGTGATTGGCGCCATCATAAAAGGAGATACAGATCACTATGAATATGTTTGCCAATATGTAACCAATGGTATAAGTCATCTGTCGGCCATTCACCCCATACCAATTGTTTTTGGGATCCTAACAACGCAAAACGAGGAGCTAGCTTACGAAAGAGCATCGGTTGACAAGATGAATAAAGGGAAAGAGTTTGGAGAAACCGCTATTTTTATGATGGATGCGTTTCAAGCAATTTAGAGAAATATTGCCTTTTGTAATATCCACACTACTATTTATTGGCAATAGAATAATTTGAGCGCTGAAGGATTAAAAGGTAGTTATTCTCCTGGAAGGGATTGACGCAAATTCCAATGAATTGTATTACTATGCGTTTGAGTTTTGATATGCCCTCCCCATATCATACAAGCTCAAAAAACTGGTTAATATCTTATTTCCCCGAGGTAAAATCTTATCATAGTATTTCGACTATTCATAAATTTTTACTTAACTTCTGATCAATTATCAAGTGATAAACACTGAAATCACTTAATTTAAAAATTGATGAAAAAATCCATTCTACTGTCTTTTACATTCAGCATGTTATTTTGTTTACTAAATGCTCAATCTACAGTAAGACCCAATATCCTATTTATTCCTGTTGATGACCTGAGACCTGAGCTTGGTTGCTATGGGAATAAAATCATTCAAACTCCCAATATCGACAAACTGGCAAAGAATGGAATTATTTTCAATAGAGCTTATTGCCAACAAGCAGTATGCAATCCCTCGAGGGCAAGTCTGCTGACTGGCCTCAGACCAGACAGCTTAAAAATATGGGACCTGTACACGGACCTCAGAACTGCAGCACCGAATGTCACTACACTACCTCAGTATTTCAAATCAAAGGGATACACCACCATTGGAATTGGAAAAGCTTTTCACAATATCTTCCCTGATTCACTTTCATGGACAGAGGAAATGCATGTCAACGGATTTCCATTTGATCCTGATGCCGTGTATGCAGATGAACCAAACCTGGGTATCATTGAAAAGAAAAAGCAAGCATACATTGCGAAAGGAGAAGACAGAAGAGACCAGTATGGGATCTGGTATATCAAGGCGAATGCCACTGAAAAAGGAAATGCAGCAGATGATGCCTATTATGATGGCGCGCAAACAACCATGGCGATTGGAAAATTAAAATCACTTGCCAAGGCAGAATCACCGTTTTTTTTATCAGTTGGTTATTATAAACCCCATTTGCCATTTACCGCTCCAAAAAAATACTGGGACTTATACAACGAGAAGGATATGCCCATAGCGAGTAATGCATACCCTCCTATCAATGCGCCTTCCTTTGCCTTAAGTGGTGATGTTGAATTACGCAACTATGATGACCAACGTGATTTACCAGTGCCAACAGAGAAAGCACTGTCGAAAGAAAGACAACAACAATTAATTCATGGCTACTATGCCAGTGTATCGTATGTTGATGCGCAAATAGGAAGACTGATGAGTGCGCTCGACAGTCTTGGTTTGATGAACAACACCATCGTTGTGCTTTGGGGAGATCATGGGTGGAAACTGGGGGAACACAATAGCTGGGCCAAACAAACCAATTATGAAATAGATACAAGGGTTCCGTTGATCGTTTCCGGCAACAATATACAAGCAAAAAATTCAACATCCAATGCCCTTGTTGAATTCATTGATATCTATCCAAGCCTTTGCGAATTAGCTGGAATACCCGTCCCGCTTAATTTACAAGGAAAAAGCTTTTACCCACTTACCAGTCAACCATCACTGCAATGGAAAAATGCTGCATACAGTCAGTTTCTAATGGGGCATTTCATGAAAAAAGATATTGGGGTGGATGATAAGATGGGCTATGCAATCAGAACTGAAAATTTCAGGTATGTTGAATGGTACAAATGGAATGAAGGGAAAAAGGGGAAGCTGTTGGCAAGGGAATTGTATGATGAAAATGTAGACCCAAATGAAAATAACAACATTGCATCAGAAGCAAAACACCAACGTCTTATTAAAAAACTGAGTGCAATGCTTTTCGCCAATGATTAAATACACGATTTCAAAAAGAAATTAGAATCTTAATAAGTTCCGACAGCTTTTTTCGCTCGATTTTTACTAATTTTTTCTGGTCAGCTTATCCAACAACTCATAGCGTTTGTCATTCACCGCCTTTTCGGTTCTTGAGTGAACATCAATAATCATCACGGGTGGTGCTGAATCATTGGGGCCAGCAGCTTGCCATTCAGGTAAATTCATACCGTTGGGGTTTCCCGTTTTGATAAAGTTGGCAAAATAGGAAGACATCGTTTCAGATACTTGCATATCATCGGCGGTCCATTCATAATCTTTTACCAAGTGAAGGTTCCCCATACAATATTCTATTTCACAGGCATGTGGAGCCCCTACTGCTGGAGGAGCAGGAGCTGTATTGGTTTTTTTCATGGTGCCCCCGGCCAAACCAGGTGTGAGCGATTGGTCTCTTAAAGCAGGGCGAAGTTTGCTGTATAAATAACGGTATACAGGCTGATTGCTATTCTTACGGTGGAGATCAAACCACTTCCATGTTGCAAATGAAATGAAGCGGTCTGATGCCAATGCAGTTGCGGCCAATTCAACTTCTTTCTCATTTTTTGCCGCGTATACATCCAGCATTTCGTTGGAATTGTTTGGATATTCATCCTTCATTCGTTTAACAAAATTATCAACTGTATATGCTTTGCCCTGCATGAATGCGCCACCGGGAATCTCAGCAGAATTCCATCCTACCAATAAAGGAATTTGGGATTGCGATTTGGAAGTATAAATCTCATCGAGGTGTTTGGGTAAAAAATACCCATCCAACACAACGGGAAAACCAAATCGTTTAGAGTCAATATACATTTCATATAAATCCTTTGTACTTAGCTTCCTTAATTCATTCAGGGACATTACACCTTGCTTTTCAGCAAAATCCTTTCCGGTTTTTTCTGCTTCAGCCAATGAAACCGGAGCCATCGTTGGAGGGATGCCTGCACCGCTTTCGCCAATGGCACCATGAACCAGGCCTTTTGATAAAGGGGAACTCATTTGATAGCTCACAGCAACAGACCCTGCAGATTCTCCTGCAATGGTAACATGATTCGGATCACCACCAAAAGCTGCAATATTATCTCTAACCCACTGCAATGCAGCCAACTGATCATAGTATCCATAATTGCCTGATGACTTGTGCGGTGACTCAGCACTTAGTTCAGGATGAGCAAAATTGCCAAATAGATTCAACCTATAGTTACAAGTAACTGCAACAATTCCTTTTTTAGCCATGGCTTCGCCATCATATCGTGGCTCAGAAGCATCACCTGCTACATTTCCACCACCATAAAAATATACCAGTACTGGCAGATTTTTTGAACTACGTTTCGCAGGTGTCCATATATTCAAGTAAAGGCAATCCTCATCCATGGTAGCTGACCTGAAATTCATGTCACCAAATACCGGAGGCTGAACAGGCCTAGGGCCAAAATGCTTTGCTTCCCTAATGCCGGCCCATGGTGCCATTGGCTGGGGATCCTTCCAACGCAAATCCCCAACGGGTGGCTTGGCAAATGGAATTCCAAAATAAGTATGAATGGCCGTCTTTGTATCATAATTCCCTTCAACCACACCTTGCTGTGTGCTTGCTTGGTTTGTAAAAACAAAGTTTGAAGATTGGGTAAATGACATTGTGTGTAAGCTTAGTAAACCAATGATGAAAAAAACTATTTTCATGATGCAAAATTGAGAATGTAACAGATAAAATAAAATCAATGTAAGAAAAAAACAGCAACTGGAGGCATCAATATGAAATTAGAATAACCAATATCATGTGGATAGATGCAAGTGAATCATGTTTTCATGAAGCCATGTATGATAATTTTGTTGTTATGGAATTCCACACAAAAATCATCTTACACCCGACCGATTTTTCAGACAACGCAGCAAAAGCATTGCATGTTGCGGCAGATTTGTTGAACATACCCAAAACCAGGCTCGTTATCCTGCATGTTATTAATATACCCGAAAATACAGACCACTTCTCGACAGATGAACTTGAAAAAATGAAGGCTGATAAAATATCCGAGGCTTCGGAAAAAATGGAACAATACCTGAGAAATTCCTTTGGTGGGAATTCACCCATACCCGTTCCAGAAAAAATAATTCGATTGCATTCAACGGTGTATAAAGATATCATTGATTATATAATCAAGATTGACCCTTACATGCTGGTTGTAGGACAAAAGGGAAATGCAAAAAACAAACACGTTATGCTGGGAAGTACCACACAACACCTGTTGGAAAAATCAACCTGCCCCGTGCTCGTAGTCCCCTCAAAAATGGAGGAATAAGACAAGTAAGATATAGTCACAAATTCTTCAAGAGGCATAATCATAGACATAAAAATTGATTTACAATCAAGACTGAGATACCTCAAATAAAAATGGATTCCAGGTATACCCTGAAATCCATTCCATATAAAAGCGAATATCTTATTGCCTAGTTCCAGTCAATTCAAACATGCCACCACCAATGGAAAGTTTCATGCTAGTTACCTTTCCTTCAGCACGTGTAAAGGTGATTACCGCATCATTGCCTTGAACAGATGCAGTAAATGTATCTGCATCTTTAGATGTTGTCAATTCAATTGATTCAGGCGCAGCATCACTGCTCATCATAAGCTTGCCATCTTTTTCTGCAAATATCAATTGCTTAACATAAGGATTTTCAGACATGGTAAAAGTTGCGGCATAATCAGCCATTGATGCAACTACTTTTTCGCCGGTCAACACCAACTGACCACCACCGATAGACAATTTCATACTGGTCACTTTTCCTTCCTTAAGGGTGAAGTTAATTTCAGCATCATTGCCTTGTATATCAGCTGTGAAAGCATCAGGAGTTGTTGCAGCAGTCAATTCAGCGCTTTCAGTTGGATTACTATCACCGGTTATCATCAACTTTCCTTCCTTTACAAAAACCTTGATTTCCTTCACATAAGGATTTTCTGACATTTTAAAGGTTGCTGCATAAGTATCCAAATTGGTTTTTGCCATTTGGGCAAATCCTGTTGCAGAAAATAAAAATCCTGCAACGATAACAATCAATACGCGTAAATTTTTCATGATGATGGTCTCTTAAAAGTTAAAAATAAATTCAGTTTATAGTATTATAATAGCCGATATTAAAGGTAAATAATTAATCCAAACATGTTAACTTTTTAATTGTTCTATAACAATTTTTTAATCTTTAACAGTATTCCCACTTGAAAAGCACACCCCTCTTGGAATAAGCTAATTTTAAAGGTTCGGTTTTATACCCCTGGATTACAATGGCTTGATTTAGGGAAGGTTGAGTGACCGGGCCTTCAAGCGACAACCGTCACTACAATATTTTACATCGGCCCATGTCTTTTCCCATTTTTTACGCCAGGAAAAGGGACGTTGACAAACAGCACAAATCTTCTCAGGAAGGTTTGTCTTACTCACTATTTTGCCTTTGTTATTCTTCATTGCTACCCACTATAAATTACTTAGAAACGCTTCCCCATTTTGAAGATGCATGGTCCTCTTTTCAGGATTCATTTTGTCAAAAGTTCGCACTAACATGCCCAACCTGGGATTTTTCAAGAAAAAATCCCTGTGAACATGCATGAACCGCCAAAACAATCCATCCCATGCATCCGTCCAGGTTGAATCTTTTTTGTAATTGCTCATCTTAAGAACATAATTACTACCACTAATGTAGGGCTTGGTACAGATCAATCCACCATCAGCAAACTGTCCCATTCCGTATACATTGGGAACCATCACCCAATCGTACGCATCAACATACATTTCC
>CANJEF010000056.1 GCA_947472965.1 Sphingobacteriales bacterium | reverse complement strand
ATATTGATATGATAGCTGCAAGTACTCATATCATTAACTTCCAGATGGTGGGGTTGTTGATTGGTGGTGTTCTATGGGGTGTAATGGGTGATAAGCGTGGGCGTTTAAGTGTTTTATTCGGTTCAATTCTACTTTATTCTGTTGCAAATTTTATTACAGGCTACGTGCAAACGGTAGATCAATATGCATGGCTTAGGTTTATCGCTGGGATCGGATTGGCCGGAGAGCTAGGTGCAGGGATTACTTTGGTGAGTGAGCTCATGCCCAAAAAGAATAGGGGGGTTATGACTTCTTTTGTTGCTGGCGTTGGTTTATTTGGAGCTGTGTTTGCATATTTTATTTACAAGGCAACAAATGATTGGAGACTGTGCTATAAGTTTGGAGGGGTGTTGGGGATTTTCTTACTCTTTCTAAGAATCAAGGTTTCAGAAAGTGCAATTTTCAAGGGACTAGAAAATAAACAACATGTGTCCAAAGGCAATATGCTGATGTTTTTTACCAATGCTGCTCGCTTTAAGAAATATATGCTTGCGATTCTTATTGGACTTCCAACTTGGTTTGTTATTGGAATTATGCTCAACCTCAGCAACCGCTTTGCAGCGGAATTGTATGGTAAAAACAGCATAGATTCAGGGGCATCCATCATGTATGGGTATGTGGGTATTGCATTTGGAGACATCGTTGTGGGCCTCGTGAGCCAGTATTTCAAAAGCCGGAAAACGGCCCTGTATATATTTTATGCAATGACATTGGCTGGAGCTATATATTATTTCAGTCCACTTAATAACTCAGATACAAGTATGTATGTTGTGTCTATGTATTTAGGATTTTCAACTGGATTTTGGGCAATATTTGTTACCATGGGTGCAGAACATTTTGGAACAAATATCCGTGCAACGGCTGCTACCACCATCCCCAATATGGTAAGAGGGGCACTTCCATTAATGAACCTGCTTTTCAAAGATTATTTTCAGGGAAGTCTGCACTGGACATTGCTGCAAAGCGGCATGGTTACAGGATCAATAGTAATGATAATCTCCTTTATTGCCCTGCTAAATACAGAAGAGACGTTCGACAAGGATCTTGATTTTGTTGAAGAGTAGGAACATTCAGCTAACCATCTCGGGTGTAATTATAGTGGTTTCAGGGTTTCTTTTTATTCCTCTGAGTTGCATCTATTCCAAATTAAAAAAGTGAAGGTGTTTACAGGTTGTACTGTATGTTCCTTCACTTTTATTATATGATTTGTTATTGCGTCCGTTTATCCCAGCACTTCATTCATCGATCTCACCGCAGCAGCACTTTTTTCAAATGCATCCTTTTCAGAGGCTGATAGGTCAATTGGTATGATTTTTTCCCAGCCATTTTTACCGATGGTAACAGGAACGCCGAGACAGATGTCCTTTTGTCCATATTCACCGTCAAGTGCTACGCAGCAAGTGAAGAGTTTCTTTTCGTCCCTAAGAATACTTTTAACCAACGCAGCTCCGGCCGCACCTGGCGCATACCATGCAGAAGTACCGATTAGTTTTGTTAAGGTAGCGCCTCCAACCATCGTATCGGCAACAATTTTTTCCTGTTGTTCAGCACTTAGGAGTTGACTTACGGGGATGCTGTTCCAAGTGGCTTTGCTTATTAGTGGAATCATGGTTGTATCACCGTGTCCTCCAATAACAATTGCGTTCAGGTCGCTTGCGCTACATTGCAGATGTTGGCTAAGCTGGTACTTAAACCTGCTGCTGTCCAATGTTCCACCCATCCCAATAATTCTGTTTTTAGGTAATCCGGTTGATTTCAAGGCTAGATATGTCATGGTATCCATCGGGTTGCTAACAACAATAATGATCGTGTTGGGAGAATGTTTTAAAATATTTTCGCATACTGTTTTCACGATACCTGCATTGGTTCCAATCAATTCTTCTCTTGTCATGCCAGGTTTACGTGGAATTCCTGAGGTGATAACCACTACTTCACTGTTTGCGGTTTTGCTGTAATCGTTGGTTGATCCTGTAATGATGGTGTCAAATCCCAGCAATGCTGCTGTCTGTTGCATATCCTGAGCCTTTCCTTCAGCAAGTCCTTCTTTGATATCCAATAGAACAAGTTCAGTGCATATTCCAGCACGGGCAATATTATCGGCAGTGGTTGCTCCTACTGCTCCAGCCCCTACAACAGTTACTTTCATGATGATAATTTGTGGATTTAAAAAATAATTTTGCGCAAAGTTAACGTCTTAAAAAGGTTTGAATGCGCTTAAAAAGGAAAATATTTCATCATTTCATTGAATTTGGTCGAAATCGCCAAAGATGGTTTGTTACGGGTTTTTTTCTTTTACCTTTGCCCCTCAATTATTAATATGGCAAATACATCAGACATATCAAGAGGCATGATCCTTAAATTGGATGGAAGTCTTTATACAGTTGTAGAATTTGGAGAAAATAAAACCGCACGGGCTGCAGCAAAAGTATGGGCCAAATTAAAGGGACTTGATAATTCACGTAGTATTGAAAAGACCTGGAACAGTGGGGATACCATTTTTCCCGTTCGCGTTGAGCGCAAATCATATCAGTACTTATATAAGGATGAAACTGGGTATAGTTTTATGGATAGTGAAACCTTTGAACAAATCTCCGTTTTGGAGACGATGGTTGACGCACCTCAATTTCTAGTAGATGGTCAGGAAGTTTCTGTGTTAATTAATACCGAAACAGAACTTCCCATGAGTGTTGAACTTCCCGATAAGATTGTTTCTAAGGTTACCTATTCCGAGCCTGGCTTAAGGGGTGATACTGCTACGAGAACATTAAAGCCGTGTACTGTTGAAACAGGCGCCACTGTAATGGTTCCTTTGTTTGTAAACGAAGGGGACTTGATCCGAATCAATACAAAAACGGGAGAATATATCGAAAGGGTTAAAGAGTGATTTTTTGTTTTTTTAAGCGTTTTTAGCTCATTTTGCCCCGAAATTTAACGATTTCGGGGCTTTTTTATACAAAAATGAGGAAATTTAAATTTGGTCAACATGCAATTTTACCGCACCTTTATCCTCCATAAATCTTAAAATTTACAATTCATATGGATTTAAAACAGATTCAGGACCTGGTAAAAATGGTCAACAAATCAAACATCAGCGAGCTCTCCATAGAAGAAAAAGAATTTAAAATTACCATTCGTCAAAAAGAGGATAAATATATAACGGGTTCACAAATTCCTCAAATGGTTAACATGGCTGCCCCCGTTCAACCACAATTGCAAGCAGCCTCTGATCAAGGTGGTGCTGCACCCTCCTCTGGCAGTACTCAATCCAAGGAGGTAAGTAACCTGATTACAATCAAAAGCCCAATGATTGGAACATTCTACCGCAGACCATCACCCGACAAAGTAAATTTTGTTGAGGAAGGCGACGATGTTAAGGAGGGTAAAGTGGTTTGTATCATCGAGGCAATGAAACTTTTCAATGAGATTGAAAGTGAAGTTTCAGGTAAAATTGTAAAAATCCTGGTTCAAGATTCAATGCCTGTCGAATTCGACCAACCGCTGTTTATGGTGGAGCCTTATTAGAAAGGTTTTAGGTTCCAGTTTTAACTTCAACATAATTTCATGACAAAAGATACGAAGCATAGTTTCAATAAAATTCTCATTGCAAACCGTGGTGAGATTGCCCTAAGGGTAATCAGAACTTGCAAAGAGATGGGAATCAAAACAGTGGCAGTCTATTCTACTGCAGATAAGGACAGCCTTCACGTAAAATTTGCTGATGAAGCTGTTTGCATTGGCAAGCCATCCAGTAGCGATTCATATTTGAACATTCCACATTTGATGGCCGCCATGGAAATAACCAATGCGGATGCAGTTCATCCTGGCTATGGTTTTCTGGCAGAAAATGCACGATTTGCAGAGATTTGTAATGAATCTGGTATAAAATTTATCGGTCCGACACCCGACCAGATCAGGTCTATGGGGGATAAAATTACTGCTAAAGAAACCATGATCAAAGCAGGTGTTCCAGTGGTGCCTGGTAGTGGGGGTTTGTTGAATTCCGTTGATGAGGCAAAGGGTATCGCAAAAGAAATTGGTTATCCTGTTATTCTTAAGGCAACTGCCGGTGGCGGTGGAAAGGGTATGCGTGTTGTTTGGGCTGAGAACGAATTGGAAAAGGCATACGATAATGCCCGATCAGAGGCTCTTGCATCATTTAAAAATGATGGGGTGTATTTGGAAAAATTTGTGGAAGAGCCAAGGCATATTGAAATCCAAGTTGCAGGAGACCGTTATGGAAAGGTTTGTCATATGAGTGAACGTGATTGCTCCATTCAAAGGCGTCACCAAAAACTTGTTGAAGAGTCTCCTTCACCGTTCATGACAGATGAGTTGCGTGAAAGAATGGGAGCTGCTGCTGTTAAAGCTGCTCAAGCCATCAACTACGAAAGTGTGGGCACCATCGAATTTCTGGTTGATAAGAACAGGGATTTTTATTTCATGGAAATGAATACACGTATCCAAGTTGAGCATTGTGTTACAGAAGAAGTTACCAACTTCGACCTCATCAAAGAACAAATCAAAATTGCTGCGGGTGAGCCAATTTCAGGAAGGCATTACCACCCTGAAATGCATGCCATTGAGTGCCGAATCAATGCCGAAGATCCTCATAACGACTTTAGACCTAGTCCAGGTAAAATAACAGTGTTACACCAGCCAGGTGGTCACGGAATCAGAATCGATTCCCATGTTTATGCCGGCTATGTAATTCCCCCTTATTATGATTCAATGATTGCAAAAATAATCGCTGTTGCCAGAACGCGGAAGGAAGCAATCGATACCATGAGCAGGGCCTTGAGTGAGTATGTAATTGAAGGGGTGAAGACAACCATTCCATTCCATCAACAGCTGATGAAAAACGAAGATTTCATCAAGGGTAATTTCACAACAAAGTTTTTAGAAACTTTCAAGATCAAGTAATATCTGTATTGGTTTCTATTCAATCGCCAAGTTTAATTTAAGTTTTTTTCAATCAAACTGCTTGGATATGAAAATCATCTTCATGCTTTCCTTTTTTTTGTTTGGATCTTTCTCTCTATGTGCCCAAAGAGAAAAACCCAATATCATTTATATTTATGCCGACGACTTAGGCTACGGTGAACTAGGTGCTTATGGCCAATCAGTCATAAAGACACCCAACCTCGACAGAATGGCCAAAGAGGGGATGCGCTTTACGCAACATTATGCCGGTGCTCCAGTATGTGCCCCTTCCCGTTGCATGCTCATGACTGGAAAACATTCCGGTCATTCATACATAAGGGGTAATTATGAGATGGGTGGATACAAGGATGAAGAGGAGGGCGGACAGATGCCACTTCATGAAGGGGCATATACCATTGCAAAAATGCTCAAGGAAAGGGGCTATGCAACTGCCTTGGTTGGGAAATGGGGAATGGGAGTTACTGGAACTACGGGCAGTCCACTCAATCATGGCTTTGATTATTATTATGGATACCTTGATCAAAAGCAAGCACACAATCATTACCCAACACATTTATGGGAAAATGATAAATGGGATTCTTTGAACAATTCCTACATCAATGTTCATCTGCCCATTCAAGATACACTTCATGCAACAGAAGAAGATTTTGAATATTATAAAGGAAAGGAATATGCACCCCAAAAAATGACAAAGAAAGCAATTGCTTTCATTGATAAAAATAGAAGTAAGCCATTCTTCCTTTACTTGCCCTATACGATTCCACATCTTTCACTTCAGGCACCTGATTCTGTTGTAAATAAATATGTGGGGCAGTTTGACGAAAAGATTTATTATGGTCAAAAAGGATATGCGGCTACAAAGTATCCGCGTGCTACTTATGCAGCAATGATAACTTATCTCGATGATCAAGTTGGATTAATTATGGATAAGGTTAAAGCTTTGGGTCTTGATCAAAATACCATAATAATGTTTTCAAGTGACAATGGTGCAACCTTTTCTGCTGGTGTAGATACTAAGTTTTTCAATAGTGTATCAGGCCTGCGGGGCTTAAAAATGGACTTATATGAAGGTGGAATTAAAGTGCCATTCATTGCCAGATGGCCAGGAAAAATACCCGCTAATGCTAGTAGCAGTCATCTTTCTGTTCAGTATGATATGATGCCGACATTCGCGGAACTCACAGGAAATCCTGTGCCAAAAACGGATGGTATTTCACTTGTGCCTATTTTGATGGGCAATACTGCAAAACAGGCAGCACATGATTTTTTATATTTTGAGTATCCAGAAAATGGTGGACAGGTTGCTGTAAGAATTGGAAATTGGAAAGGGGTCAGAAAAAATATACGAAAAGATCCTTCGGCAAGCTGGGAGTTATATAATCTTGCAGCAGATCCGCAAGAGCAAACCAACGTTGCTGAATTTAATGATGAAATAATCAATAAGATGATTTCGATAGCAAAACGTGAGCATGTGCACTCCCATTTATTAGAGTGGGATTTTGTTGATCCTAAGGTCAGACGTTAATTAGTAAAATCAGTTAGAGTTACTTGTAATATAAAATCCCACATCTTTTTTGATGCGGGATTTTTATTATTCATCTTAACGATTTTGTTTAGCGAAGGAACAGAAGCTCTCTGTATTTTGGAAGTTCCCATTCTGAGTCGTCAACCAGTAATTCCAGTTTATCAACGGAATACCTGATTTCATCGAAGAACGGTTTTACTTTTTCGCAATAAGCGATTGCCTTTTCTCTTGATGATGCAATTGTATTTGCATCCTTTCTAGCCTCTGTCATTTTTCCTGAAAGAACTTGAACATTGTTGATATGTTCTGAAATTTCGTTTAATACATTCAACTGCGCATTATAAGATTCAGCTTTTAATCCTAGGTCTTTCAGTCCCTTTATATTGTTAATCAATACATTTTGATAGCGGATGGCTGCTGGTAGAATGTGGTTGCCAGACAAGTCACCAATTACACGTCCTTCAATTTGAACGTACTTGATGTATTTTTCCAATTCGATTTCGTGACGGGCCTCAAGTTCTGAATGAGAAAGAATCTTGTGTTTTGTAAAAAGGTCTTTCGCCTTTTTGGTTATTAATGCATCAAGCGCAAGTGGTGTTGTTTTGACGTTTGGAAGTCCTCTTCTTTCTGCTTCTTTTTCCCATTCCTCACTGTATCCATCACCTTCAAACAATATCTTTTTAGATGAAGTGATATAATTTTTGATCACTTGCATGATGGCTAATTCTTTTTTATCTCCCTTTTCTATCAGCGCATCAACTTCTGTTTTGAATGATGTTAGCGTTTCAGCCATGATCGTATTTAATACGGTCATGTTATATCCACAGTTGGCAGAAGATCCAACCGCACGGAATTCAAATTTATTTCCAGTAAATGCAAATGGTGATGTTCTGTTCCTGTCTGTGTTGTCAAGTAACAATTCAGGAATATTCTTGTGAATGTCAAGTT
>CANJEF010000055.1 GCA_947472965.1 Sphingobacteriales bacterium | reverse complement strand
AGGGCTTTTGTACTGAACCGGTATAAAAACAGCCATGTTGGGAGTAAATATTTTCCACCGAGCCTGGAAGGCTCACTCTATTTTGGAATGGGCGGCGGCGCAGAATGGGGCGGTAATGCAGTTGACCCCAATGGGGTTTTATATCAAAATGGAAATAATATGCTTTGGTTTATTCAAATGCGAAAGCGTGAATCTTTAGACGATCTTAAAAGCATGGGTGCAGGGGAACGGGTTTTTAAAAACAACTGTACGTCATGTCATGGTAATATTGATAATAAAACGCCATCGGATCTTATGCTTGAAGGTGCCCCCAGCCTCAATCAGGTTGGAAGGCGCATGACAAAAGTGCAAATAGAACAGGTGTTGGAATTGGGTAGGGGACGGATGCCTTCTTTCAACCAGTTGTCTAAACAAGATCGTGATGTGTTAATAGACTATCTTCTTAATCATGATTCTGGTAAGAAAATCAACGAGGCCCTAGGAGCAAAGCACCAACTAGCTGAAAGAATAAAACATGAAGATTCATTTCCATATTTGCCACCCTATTTGAGTTATGGCATCAACCAATTCAGAGATCAAGAGAACTATCCTGCCTTAATAACACCATGGGGGTCGCTCAGTGCTATCGACATGAATACCGGTAAATACCTATGGCAAATTCCTTTGGGCGAGTATCCCGAATTGGTTAAAAAGGGGTATAAAAATACCGGGACTGAAAATCACGGAGGACCCATTGTTACCGCAGGGGGATTGGTTTTTATTGCTGCAACATATGACCAGAAGCTAAGGGCTTTTGAATCAAAAACCGGAAAGTTAGTATGGGAGTATCAGTTGCCAGCAGGAGGGTTTGCAACACCAATGACATATATGGTTGAAGGAAAACAATATGTTGTAATTGCAGCAGGCGGAGTAAGATACAAATTGCCACAAGGCGGATCGTACCTTGCATTTTGCTTGCCTGGTTGATTACACCAACGGATTGTTGTGAGTAGACACTCGTTTTTTTAATTTATTTTTATGCTTTAAAAAGAGCTGGTATCAAAAGTTTATGAAGCAAAGGAAAAAGGTAACATTAAAGGATATCGCTTTAAAGGCAGGTGTGTCAACCGCTTTGGTTTCCTATGTAATGAATGGGAAGGACAAGGAGGGAAAAGTTAGCAAGGGAATGGCCATAAAAATCAATGCCATTGCTAAGGAAATGAATTTCAAGCCCCATTTCATTGCACAAAGCCTAAGAAGTGGAAAGAGCAAGACACTAGGACTTGTTATTGCTGATATTTCAAATCCATTCTTTGCAAATATTGCACGTGTGGTTGAAAATGAGGCAAAGCGATTTGGTTACACTGTTTTTTATGGAAGTTCTGATGAAGATGCTTCTAAATCTTCGGATTTAATTGATGTGTTGCTTGACCGTTCTGTAGATGGGTTTATTATTGTATCTGCAGAAAATTCACAGCAAAAAATCAGGGAGTTAATTGATCAAAACGTCCCCTTTGTTTTACTAGACCGATTCTTTCCTGAAATCCAAACAAATTACGTTTCCACCAACAATTATCAGGCCGCATTTGACGCCTGTACCCATTTGGTTGAGATGGGATATAGAAATATAGGCCTGATTGCTTATGATTCAGCCTTGCATCACATGAAAGAAAGGGTGAGGGGGTATCAAGATGCGTTGCAAGTGCATGGAATTGTTCCACCTTCAAATTGGCTTAGAAAGGTGTTGCTGAATGAAGTTCAGGTTAAAACGAGAGCGGCGATTGATGACATGATTTCTTCAAAAAAGCCTGTTGATGCCATTATTTTTAGTACTTATAACCTGGCGGTGAATGGCCTGAAATACATTAATGAACTAAAACTTCGGGTGCCCGAAGATATTGGTGTAGTAAGTTTTGGCCAGGCTGAACTATTCGATTTATACCAATGTCCAATTACATTCATTATGCAACAAATGGATGAATTGGGAAAAAAGGCTGTTGAGTTGCTTATTCACAAAATCAATCATCCCGAAACGCCAAATAAGCAGGTTCTAATGCAGGCTACACTCATTCCCCGGGCTTCTTCCCGATCTAAACAAGTCGGTTAAACAAATTTTTCTTCTCCCCCCTTGTTGTTTAAAAACTACGCTCAATTATTAAACGATTAATGCGCTTATGTAGCCGGTATTTTCTATTTTATGGGAATAAAAAAAATATTATTTTGTATTTATTCTAAAATGTTGTTAAATTAGCTATGAGTTAACTTAATCGATTAACTAAAGTCCTCATTTTAAACGCATTCACAATAGGCAATAACAGAAATATGTTGAGTGTAAAAAAAAGGAAGCAATAAACAGCAATATGCAACGAAGGAATTTTTTTCAATCTGCATTGTTAGGCTCAACAGCACTCATGGGTGGCCTGAATGGTTTGAAGGCATCTCCTGTTGCAAAATTTACACAAGTAGCAACGTCTAATCTTAAGATTAAAAAAATAAGGTATTACGCTGCGCCAGAATATACAAAGCCCCTTTTCAATCAAGCCAGAGGCATTGTAGAGATTGAAACGGATGGCGGTATCATTGGCATTGGAGAAGGGGGAAGCAAGGATATGGTTGAGCAACTTTCTCAAATGTTGATTGGTGCTGACCCTTTCAGAATTGAACACCTCTGGCAATATATGTATCGTTCGATGTTCTATCCACCAGGCCGTGAAAAATTGCATGCACTCGGTGCTATTGAAATGGCTTTATGGGATATTAAAGGCAAGGCTTTAAATGTTCCAGTGTATGAATTATTGGGAGGTGCCACACGGGAGTATATAGAGTGTTATAAAGGAGGGGGCGATTACCTTACCAAAGCGGAGCAGGAAAAAACAGCCCGGGCTGTAATAGAGGAAGGCTATCGTGTTTACCGAATTGGTCCTACCGGGGGCAATGACTTGAACATTCGATTTGATCCGGGACAAAACGTAAAAGATACCATCGAAAAATGTAAAGTTGTTGCTGCAGCTGCAGGGCATGGAAATTGGGCCATTGACCTACATACACGGTTTGACTTAAACGATGCAATGATTATATGCAATGAAATTGCACCTCTTGGGCCATACTTTGTTGAAGATCCAATCCGCTCAGAAAATCTGGCAGTATACAAAACAGTTCGTCAAATGACAAAAGTGCCACTGGCTGTTGGTGAACAATTCGGTGATAGATGGGAAACAAATGAATTGATTGAAAATCATTTGATAGATTATACGCGTTTCACCTTGCCCAATACCGGCGGAATTATCGAGTTTCAAAAGTTAGCATTTATGTGTGAAACCCACTATGTAGGAATGATTCCGCATGGAACTGGTCCACTTTCTGTTGCCGCATTAGTCCATGTAATGGGTGCTACAAGTCCAGCGCGTTGTTTATATGAGGGAAGTGGCTTATCTCCAGTGCCATATTTCAACAGCGATTTAAATGACTTTAGAAATGGTAAGATTTATTTAAATCCCAATCCGGGTTTGGGAGTGAAGTTCGATTCTAAAAAAGCCACATTTCTTTTTGAAGTAACTGAGAACACCAAATACCCTCATCCTTATTTAAAAAGTCCTGATGGGGCCATTCATAATTGGTAACTATTTAAAAAAATTAAAAACGATCGCATGCAAAGAAGAAACTTTTTTCAGTCAGCACTTTTGGGCTCGGGAGCCCTGCTAGGTGGGCTCTCGGGACTTAAGGCTGCTCCGAAAAATTTCACCCAAACAGCAAGTTCCAATCTCAAGATTAAAAAGATCAGGTACTATGCAGCTCCTGGTTACACTAAGCCGTTATTCAACCAAGCAAGAGGCATTGTGGAAATTGAAACCGATGGTGGAATTATTGGTATTGGTGAAGGTGGCACCAAAGACATGGTTGAACAATGTGCGCAGATGCTAATTGGCACAGATCCATTTAGGATTGAACACCTTTGGCAATACATGTATCGCACCATGTTTTATCCTCCAGGTAGGGAAAAACTTCACGGGTTGGGTGCCATCGAAATGGCACTTTGGGATATTAAAGGAAAGGCAATTGGTGTACCTGTTTATGAATTACTTGGTGGTGCAACAAGAGATTATATCGACTGTTATGCAACGGGGTATAAAAATTCAAAAGGAGCAACAGAGTATGATCGTGCGCAAGATTGTATTAAGGACGGGTTCAGATGTTACAGAACTGGACCTACAGGGGGAAGTGGTGAACAACCATTTGAGTTTTATGAAAATGTAAAAAAAACAATTGAGCATTGTAAGAAGATGGATGAAGCCGTGGGTGGTGGTGGAAAATGGGCCATAGATCTGCATACTCGTTTCGACACGCAGGATGGTCTTAAAATATGTAAGGAAATAGAAGGCCTTGAACCTTATTTCATAGAAGATATCATTCGATCTGAAAATCCTGGTGTGTATAAAACAGTTAGAAGCTTAACCACCGTACCTATTGCTGTTGGCGAACAGTTTGGTGACCGTTGGGATATCAACGAATTGATAGAAAATAGATTAATCGATTATTCAAGGGTTACGCTTCCAAATTCTGGCGGTATATCAGAACTCAAAAAAATCGCATCAATGTGTGAAACACACTATGTTGGTATGATACCCCATTTCACAGGTCCACTCTCAACGGCAAGTCTTGTTCATGTTCTTGGTTCAAGTAGTCCTGTTCGTTGTTTAATGGAATTGGCAGGAGGCGAAATGGAAAGACCAGCCTATTTCAATGATGATTATATGCTTTTTGAAAAGGGGAAATTGTTTTTGAATCCTGCACCGGGATTGGGAGTAAAATTTGATCCCAAAAAAGCAACATTCCTTTTCGAAGTTTCATCAAATACAAAATATCCTCATCCATATTTGAAAAGTCCGGATGGAGCAATTCATAACTGGTAAAATATCAACCCTCATCATAAATTCTCAATTATTTTTTAATCACTTGTAAAGCCACATGAAAATGAAAAAAAATCTATTATTCCTTACATACTTGTTATTTGTATGTCAGGTTTATGTTCTGGCTCAAACCGTCTCCGTCACAGGAAAAGTAACCGGAGCAGACAAAGAACCACTTGCTGGTGTTAATGTTCGAATTGCAGAAAACGATCAAGGAACCATTACCAATGCAAATGGTAATTATTCCATAAAGGCTCCTGCAAATGCAACCCTGATATTCACGTATGTGGGATATCTGGAGAAGAGCATTAAACTTAGTGGTGCTGGCGAAGTCAATGTCATTCTTTCGAGCGACCCCAAAAACTTGCAAGATGTGGTGGTAACAGCATTGGGTATTCGTAAAGAAGCAAAGCGCATTGGTTATGCTACTGCTACTGTCAATGGTGATGCCATTGCAACGAACCGAACGTCAAGCCCAATGGCAACGTTGCAGGGAAAATTATCTGGCGTCAACATATCATCCTTTGGAACTGGACCAACAGGTTCAACCAAGATTAGAATACGCGGTCAATCCTCTTTCAATAGTGTTAACCAACCATTGATTGTAGTGAATGGGGTTCCAATGGATAATACCACGTATGGTTTAGGTGGTGGAATTGGTGCAAGGGCTGGTCAAGTGAACAGCTCTGATGGCGGCGACGGTTTTGCTTCTATTAATCCAGATGATATCGAAACAATTACTGTATTAAAAGGAGCGACAGCCTCGGCATTATATGGCTCAAGAGCAAAAGATGGGGTTGTTATGATTACTACTAAAAAAGGATCTGGTAAGGGTATTGGGTTAGAATACAACTCAAACTACACAACAGATCAAGCATTGGATTTTACTGATTTTCAGTTTGAATATGGACAGGGTGAAAGAGGTGTTAGACCAACAACGGCCAACCCGACATCAGCCGTGTGGAGCTTTGGTGAAAAGTTTCAACCTGGCATGAAACAGATTTTATTTGATGGTGAGGAATGGCCTTATCAGCCTGTCTCCAATCGCTATAAAAAATTCTACCGCAATGCAACCAATATGACCAATACTGTCACCTTGTCGAATGGTGGTGAAAATGGTTCGTTCCGCATGTCCCTTTCAAATACGGATAACCAAGGGTTGTTATCAAACAATGTGTTCAACAAAAAAACAATTAACATTGGATTTACTCAAAACATCAACAAGAGTTTAACTGTTCAGGGTAATGTGAATTATTCCAATGAGTATAATAAGAATCCGCCACAGGTTAATACCCAGGATATGGCGATTCCAACAGTGATTTATACACTGGCCAACTCAATGCCGTTTGAGGCAATGGAACAAAACCAACTACTTCCTAATGGGAATGAGTTTGTTATGTCGAGATTTTTGGTTAGAAACAATCCATATTATTCCCTGAATTACCGTTTTGAAAATATCAAGCGTGACAGGGTTTTTGGGAATGTTTCTGTTCGCTATCAGATTAATAAATGGATATACGCACAAGGTAGAATTGCACAGGATTATTATTCCCGCTACCAGGACTATAATATTCCAAACGGGTATGCACCTATTCCACCTGCACCAACTGGTTTCATTAATGGATCCTATACACAGGATATTCGAAGGTTTCGTGAGCGAAACTATGATTTCCTGATTGGTGGAAATAGGAAAATAAAAGACTTTGGTTTTGACTTGACTCTTGGCGGTAACCAAATGTACAGGAGCAATGAATATAATAGTGTTACCGTTCAAGACTTTGTGCAGCCTGGCTTATATACAATCATGAATGGACGTGCTAAAGATCCATTATATGCAAAAGCCGAGAGAGCAGTTAATTCTCTTTATGGTGCTGCAGAATTTTCATACAGGACTTTCTTGTTCCTAAATGTAACAGGAAGGAATGACTGGTTCTCAACGCTGGCTGCTGATGCTAGAAGTATTTTTTATCCTTCTGTAACAGGTAGTTTTATTTTCTCTGAAAAGTTCAAGATGCCTTCATGGATTAGCTATGGTAAGTTCCGCGCAGCATATGCTGAAGTGGGTGACGATAATGTTGCGCCATATTCAAATGCACTTTATTTTGGAGTTAACAACAACCTATTTCCAAATCCTGCAGGTGCAACCATTCCTGTTGGTGGAATAAATACAACACTTGTTCCTAATCCAAACCTACGACCATTAAGGGTTTCGGAGTCTGAGGCAGGTATGGAGTTGAAGTTGTTCAACAACCGTGTTGGATTTGACATTGCTTATTTCTATAAAATCACCCGAGATCAGATCCTTGCCGCTCAAATTTCTGATGCGTCTGGATTCACAAACAAATTGATCAACATTGGTGAAAGCATGAACAAGGGTATTGAAATGCAATTGACGTTTTCGCCAATCCGAAATAAAAATTTCAAATGGGACGTCAATGTAAACGGCTCCTATAATACTTCTGAAGTGTTGAAGCTGGGCTCCTCTCCTGCCGACACTGTAATTACAGTTGGTGGTGGAGGCGGTCGCGTTGTTCAGCAAAAAGTGGGATATCCAATTGGCGCATTACATACCTTTCTATATCTAAGGGATGCACAGGGGAACCAAGTTT
>CANJEF010000054.1 GCA_947472965.1 Sphingobacteriales bacterium | reverse complement strand
ACAAGTCAGTCTCAGCACCCCTCCTGGCCAGGAGGGGAATTATGTAAACAGGTTTCATGATTATTGATTACACATATAAACTTTTTTAGGACGAGTCATTCTTAACAACTCCCCGACTGGATAGGCGGGGTGGCACCGAGGAGGAGAGCAAAGCGAAATCATCGGGAAGGGGCGTCTTTTTCACTGTATCATGTTATAGTTTAAGAAAATTGTTTTCTAACAATATTCTTAAACGCACATTATTATAGTGTGAATACTATTTTTTGCTTAATAGAACTAAAACATACATAGTATACAAGTTTAAATAAAATTGTATGATTAATCGTTTTACTCGCTTTTTGACAACAAATTGTCATTATGACAAAAAAATATTTTGTCTATTGCATTGTGAAAAACCCAAAAAATCATATTGGTCAAAAAATCAAACGTGTTAGATCATACAGAGGAATAAGACAGGAAGATCTCGCAAAAAGTATTGGCAAAACAAGATCGCTGATTTCTTACATCGAAAGAACCGGTATTATCAATAAAGAAACACTAAAAGAAATTACATTAGTTCTTCAAACCAATCCTGAAGAATTTGAATTGACAGAATCGGATGTAATTAACTCATTAGATGAAATCAAAGATTCATCGATCAAGGCAAAGGAACACGCGTATGAAAATTTAATCAACCAACTACAAACAGATATAAACTTCCTTAAGGATATTATCAAACATCAATGGGAATTACTAAAAGAAAATGAAAAAAACAAACAGTAACAATTTATATGTTATTGAAAATTTTATTTTCATTTAAGATACAACATAATCAAATCGTAAGCGTATTTGATCTCAAAAAATACCTAGTCTTACTTGTATAAAATAATATCCCCCACACGAATGGTGCCTTCCCCTTTCGCCAAAACATTTTGCCCAAAATTAACTTTGTTATTTTGTTTGCGATAAGTTGAAAGAGTGTACAATGGCTCCTTTGAACGCTCGGCAGTTTCCTGGTTAGTAGTGGTCATGATACAACGTGCGCATGGTTTTACACCAAGTAATATTACATCGTTTATCTTGATTTCATTTATTAGATCCTCTTCATAGGGTGAGCCTCCAGTAAATACAATATTGGGACGAAACCGATCCATGCCAACAGGTATTTCTAGTCTTGTATTCAAATTATCTAGCGATGCAGAGCCAATGAGTAAGATGGGATATCCATCTGAAAACCCTGTAACCTCGCCTTCCTTGGCATAGCTTGTATCAACCAGCCGCTTTGTCGTTGATGGCATATAAGCAAGCCGAGCAGGCATTCCTAATTTTTTTGAGAACCAACTGTTGGCGATTTCACTTATCAGGATGGCTTCGCAAACATCATCCCATATTTGTACAGATGTCGTTTCACCGGTTTGCGGAAAAAGGTCCAACAACAAATAATCTGACCTATCACGCTTATCATACACCTTCAATTGATCTTCAGTTATTTCAGTTGCTAAGAATGCCAACTGAGGAATTTCCCGCTGCGTAATGAAGCGGTTGTTTTCATCAATCAACACCCAGCGTCGATCGTGTAACAATCCCATATCACCAACCATGGATGCATCTAATCTTATTCCTCCCAACGACTTGATTGGATAAATGAAAAGGTCCGTGATAACTAATTGATCATTACTCATTATTGTTGAGTTGATTGGATGGATGAAACTGCCTTTCGGATTACGTCTAGTACAAATTCAACTTCTTGCATCGTGCTATATCTCCCAAAGCTAAATCGAATGGAAGCGAGTGCATCCTGATCACTAACACCCATAGCCTTCAACACATGTGAAGGTTCAACCATGGCTGAACTGCAGGCTGCACCGGAGGAGACTGCAACATGTTTTGAAATCATGCCCATGATTCGATCACCACCTGGAAATCCAAAACAAACATTCACCACTTGCACCAATGCATTGTTGGCTGGCACATTAAGTCGAAGTCCTTTTATTTGACTGATGCCATCGATAAAATGCGTTTTCAATTCTTTGAGTAGAACAACATCACTAATCATTCGCGTCCTGCACAATTCTGCAGCCTTGCCCATCCCAACAATACCCGGCACATTCAATGTGCCACTACGCAATTTACGTTCATGGCCTCCACCAAACTGAAGTGGCATCAATTTTAAAGTAGGGCTGCCCCTTCTTATATAAAGTGCGCCAACACCTTTGGGACCATAAAATTTATGCGAAGAAAAAGCCATGAAATCGATATGCTGTGCTTTTACATCCACTTCAATTTTTCCAACAGCTTGCGTTGCATCACAAAAAAATGGAATGCCATGCTGACGAGCAATCTTGCCAATTTCTTTAACAGGCAAGATGACGCCGGTTTCATTATTGGCAAACATCACTGCGATGAGCTTTGTATCTGATGTGATTGACTGCTCTAACAATGTCATATCAAGTCGACCATCTTTGTCAACAGGCAATACAGTTAATGCCACACTTTTGCTTTCCATATAACGACAAGCATCTAATACAGCCTTGTGCTCCGTTGAAACAGTTATGACATGTTTTGCAGTATCAATTCCTTCCAATAATCCCCTGATGGCAAGGTTAACAGATTCAGTTGCGCCTGATGTGAAAATAATTTCCTGTTCATGTGCTCCAATGATTGAGGCAACTTGTTTTCGTGCAAGCTCAACAGCCTCTTCAGCAGTCCATCCATAAGCATGTGTCTTGCTTGCTGCATTTCCAAACTGCTCGGTGAAAAATGGCAACATCGCCTCCACCACAACCGGATCGCATGGTGTGGTAGCATTATAATCAAAATAGATCGGAAATTGTTTATTGCTGTGCATCGCTTAGTTATGTCGTACTCCTTCTTTTACCCTAAACACATGTAATATATATGGAAACAAGGCGTCCATTGTTTCTGCAGCACCCCTTGGTGAGCCTGGCATGGTGATGATTAAACTATCCCCTGTAAAACCGGCAATACCCCTGCTCAACATGGCATAGGGTGTGCGTTGCTGCCCATAGTCACGCGCCACTTCCATGATACCGGGAACTTCCCTGTCTAAAAGTGGACGAATGGCATCAGGGGTTACATCACGAGGTGAAAGCCCTGTGCCTCCAGTAAACAGGATCAACTGAAAACCATGCGCAATGAGCTCTTTCGCTTTTGACTGAATCTGTTCCATCTCATCAGCAATGGCTTCGCGGTGAGATACATCAAGCTTGTGCAATTTTAATTTAGACTCAATTACATCTCCACTTGTATCAATATTTTTTCCCTTGCTGATGCTATCACTGCAAGTGATAACGGCAACTTTAACCGTTTCAGGATACGCATACTTAATATCACTCTTCCCACCCTTTTTACTTTCCAATCGTATACGTGAAATTTCAATCGCATTATCAATAGGCTTCAACATGTCGTACATGGTAAGGGCAGTGATAGATACACCATGCATTGCCTCAACTTCAACCCCTGTTTTATAGATGGTATGCACTTCTACACGGATAATAACAGACAAACCAACAACCTCATATGTAATAGCAGCATACTCAATGGGCAAAGGATGACAATCCGGAATCACCTCGTATGTTTTTTTGCATGCGAGTAAACCTGCAGCGCGACTGAATTCAAAAACATCCCCCTTCGGAACTGCTTTGTTGATGATGGCATCGATGGTTTCTTTTTTGGAAACCTTCAATTCACCAATGGCAACTGCCTGCCTAAGGGTTGATGACTTATGTGTGATATTGACCATTTGAATAATTTTATTTTACTAGGAATTCACTTTCCACTGATATCCATTGTCTTCAAAAACTTCTTTTCCCCAAATAGGAAGCTCAGCCTTTATACGTTCAACACATTCTGCACAGGCATCAATGGCAGGCTTGCGGTGAGCAGATGACGTGAACACAAACAAACAAATTTCACCAGCATTTACAGTACCTAAGCTATGATGTACATGCATACATGTGAGTGGATATTTTGCAAAGATTGCTTCCCTGATTTCAGTCATTTTTTGCAAAGCCATTTCCTCATTGGCAGTGTAGACAATAGAAGCCACTTTACCCGCTTCCAACTGATCAGCCCTAACCTGTCCCAAAAATATTGAATGGCCACCAATCAAGGTATTGCTTGAATGTTTTCCGATGCTTTCGCCAATGAAAGCTGAAGGGATAGGACCTTCCATAAAAATATTTCTTACTTTTTTCTCACTCATGATTCACTAATTATTTGATGCATTAACATTGCGTCAACACCGCCTTTCAAACTGAAAGCCTCACCGGCATGAGACGTATTTTTCAACATCATCATAGCCTGTAAACTACGTCTTCCTGACTTGCAAACAAAAATCAAATTCGAATCCTTAAGCTCATGCATATGGTGGTGCAATTCAGACAATGGTATCTGAAGATGTGCTAACCCATTTAATTTTGGATATTCACTTACCTCACGGATATCAACCAAAACCAATTCTGCTTTGATGTTATTCCACTCATCCACATTCAATTCCGCAATATTATATTGTGAGATATCACAATGCTTTTCATAATCCATTTTTAAAAAGTCAGCAATGCTATTGGGGATTGCTTCTGATGATGATGGATTCTTTTGAAGATTCAACTGATAAATTTCATTAGAAAGCACATTGTAAGTTAGCAACTTATTTGAAAGTATATTTCCAATGCCTGTAAGCATTTTGATTACTTCAGTTGCCTGCATCGTTCCAATGATTCCAGGTAACATACCCAACACACCTGCTTCGGAACAATTCAATACCTCCCCATTGTTGGGTGGAACAGGAAATAGATCGCGATAATTCACAGATGGGTTACTTCCATCCATGGAATAATTAAACACTGCAACCTGACCTTCATATTGCGAAACAGCACCGAACACCAACGGCTTCCCCATTAAAACACACGCATCATTGATCAGGTATCTGCTTGAGAAATTATCTGTTGCATCTACAATGATGTCATAACGATTGAAATGATTAATACAAAGCTGTTGGTTCCACCGCTCATTCCATGTAACAATATCTACAGAATCATTCATGGATTGCAATCTTTTTTTCGCTGCATTAACTTTTGGACTACCAATATCCTCCATGGTATACAATACCTGCCGGTGTAAATTGGAAAGGCTTACCAGATCATCATCGACTATGCCAATATGTCCAACACCAGCAGCTACAAGGTATTGAAGCAAAGGACAACCCAACCCACCTGCGCCTATTACCAAAACAGAAGCCTTGAAAAGTTTGTCCTGTGCAGACTTTCCAAATTCCTTTAGTATTAGCTGGCGTTGATATCGGTCGTATGAATTTATTGGGTTCATCTTATCCTCCGGAAAAAGGTGGCATGAATGCAATGATGCTATTTTCAGAAATGATTATTTTTTCATGAACCATCTCATTATTCAAAGCCATCATAAATGTTGTTTGTTGCAAAGATGGATAAAGTTCGAGGACGCGTTCTTTCACCAAATCGGTATCCGCTAGATCGTCCAAAAAAATAGCATCCGACTTTGTAAGGTCAGCCAGTTGCCCAAAAAAACGGATCTCTATTCTTTTCATGGATATTTATATTCTTAGCTAAGTAATAACTTAAGTGATGCCATTAATAATACCAAGGCCAAAAGATACTTGAGTACCTGTTGATTAAACTTGATAGCACCAAACCAAGCACCCACTGAACCACCAACAAAAGCAATGCCCACAAAGGTCAACATTTCAGGTTGGAATTCAATACCCTTTGTAAGTTGTCCGCCCAAACCAGCCAAAGAATTTACTAAAATGAACATGGCACTGATGGCAGCAGTCTGCTTTTGATCTGTCCATCTTAACAATAGCAACAAGGGCGACAAGATGATGCCTCCCCCAATGCCAATGAGTCCGGACAAAAATCCGATAACCCCACCAATCAGCATGGCCGTTGGTATATTAAGGTCATTCATTTCTTCCTTCTCGTTATTGGGGAATAAAACCAAGCGTGTAATTGGAATCATCAACAAAACACCCAATATCTTTTTATAGAGATTGGCATCCAATGAAATCATACCACCCAAAAACGACATGGGGATGGAGGCCAGAGCAAATGGTAAAAAATATTTCCACTTAAAATGTCCACCCCGATAAAAAAATACAAATGCCGAAAACGATACAAAAAGATTCAATAACAGTGCAGTAGGCTTCATGAATAAGGGCGAGATTCCAAAAATCGCCATCAACGCGAGGTAACCACTGGCGCCACCATGACCAACTGAAGCATACAGAAACGCAACAACAAAAAGTAAAACGTAAAAGTATAATTCAAGGTGCGGCATCACAGATTCAATTTGGTAAAAGATGAATTTCAATCAACTTACCTTTCTCTGCGACAAGCATGTTTTCAGGAAAAATTGCGAAACAATTTGCCTTTACAAAAGAACCCAATTTATATGACTCCTGTCCGGTTAACAGCGTAACAAATTCGCCATCATAGAAAGCTTTAAGGAAATGAGTTAATCCGAGTGGCTTTTGAAAATCATTGACCAATGGTACCTGTATTTGCTTAAGTGAAACATCTTGTTGCATCAAATTTGAAATAGCCAGATAAACATATTCATAAAATCCAGTCAATACCGAAGCTGGATTACCTGGCATCCCAAATACAACCTTCTTCCCATGCATTCCAAAGAATAATGGCTTTCCCGGCTTTTGCCTCACCTTGTGAAAGATGGATTTCACTCCTGCACCTTCAGAAGCCCTTAGAGTAAAATCATAATCACCTACACTTACTCCACCTGTTAACAAAACAATATCATGATTAATCAATGCTTGTTGGAGTTGATGTGTTAGTGCAACAAGATCATCTTTGGCAAAATAAATTTGAACGTCATCGATATTTAATTCTTTCAATCCAGCTGCAAGCGAAAATGAGTTCGAATCAAAGACCTGTCCTAACCCCAATGAATTTCCTGGTTGTTGCAATTCGTTTCCCGTTACAACAATGCCAACGCTTGGAGCTGGATAGGCCAGTACATTGTCTTGTCCCATTGCTGCGAGAAAACCAATTGCAGAAGGCACAAGCTTTGTTCCTTTCGAGAGCGCCAATGCTCCTTTTGAAATTTCAGTGCCAATGCCACGCACATTTAAACCGGGTGTTGATTTATCATCTTTGATAAATAGTGTGTTATCAACAACAGTTGCTTTTTCTTGCATCACTACCGTATCTGCACCTTGTGGCACTGGAGCCCCTGTAAATATGCGGACAGCATGCCCATGTTCAAGAACAGGCTCATCATTACTTCCAGCAGCCATCTCACCAACAATTTTATATGTTGAAAGATTGGCGTCCCATTTAAAAGCATATCCATCCATACCCGATTGGGGAAATGCTGGAATATGGTAATTAGAAAATATATCTTCAGCTAGGGTTAGTCCACCCGATTCCAACAATGACATTTTTTTTGGAGAAAGCGATGGCACTATCTCCTTTATCAACTCCCTCGCTAATTCAACTGTAATCAATTCTTGCATTATCGCTT
>CANJEF010000053.1 GCA_947472965.1 Sphingobacteriales bacterium | reverse complement strand
CTGGCAACGGGGATGTTTCATTTTGGGGAGTTCTTCTTGGATTGTTTTATTGCCATGATCTCCTCTCTTTTTTGGGGATTCATTTTTTCAATCGCGTAGCGAAGCATGGTGCGCGGCATTGATTTTGCATTTTGTGAGATGAAGTGTTCCACTTCATTCGGTTTTCTTTTCCATGCTTCCCTTAACATCCAGCCTGTTGCCTTGTGCATCAGGTCATGTGGATGTGAAAGCATGATCTTGCTTAGCGAGATGATGTCAGTAATATCATTTTTTCTGATGAAATGAAAGGTAGCGAGGATGGCCATTCTATTTTTCCAAATTGACCTATCCTTTGCCCACTTGTATAAAATCTTTCTATCCTTGTCTTCAAGCCATTGTCCCAATATAATAGGAGCACTTGTATCAACCAGGTCCCAGTTATTGACCCTATTTGCTTTTTTTATGTAGAGACTGACCCACTGTTTTTCTTTTTGTTGCTTTCTGCTTTCGGTGAATTTGTGACAAAGTATTAAGAGGCCGGTAAGTCTTTCTTCATGGATAGGCGAGTCGAGTAGTGCAACAATTGTTTCCTTATTCGCACTTGTGGCGAATTTTTTTGCAACCTTTCGTTGGTCTGGTACGTTGATGCCAAGAAAACGATCTCCTTCGCCGTATTCGCCCTTCCCTGTTTTAAAAAATCTTGAGAGGATACCTGCCTTTTCCTTGTTTGCAAAGCTTTTCAGCTCATTGGTAATCTCCCGAACCTGGTTCATCTTAAGATGCCAATTTTTTTAGTGCTGTAACAAAGTGGTCAAGCTCTTCAGTGGTGGTAAATAGGTTGGGAGAAATTCTGCAACCATGAACATTTGCATAATCAATTGCCACTGTAAACACGTTGTGCTCTTTCAATAAGCGCATTGCCAAATCGCCAGGTGCAATCCCCCGGATTCCAACATTTGCAATGCCGCAAGCCCTTTTTTCATCAGCAGGGGTGTTGATAATAATATTAGGAACATTGCGCACCTTGCTGGTCCAATACTGTTGCAAATAAAGCATGCGTTTTTCTTTTCTATCTGCACCCATCATGTGATAGTAGTCTATAGCATCATCAATGGTAAGGTCAGTGTGTACAGGCAAGGTGCCGGTATGGTTCAACCTGTTTATTTTTGATAAGTCGCTCTCTCCATCTGCAAGTAGGGGCCATATCTTGGCAATCTTATCTTTTCGAACATAGAGAATTCCTGCACCTAGCGGAACACTTAACCACTTATGAAGAGAGGCTCCATAGTAGTCACAATTCAGGTCGCTAATTTTATATTGGATATGCGCAAAAGCATGGGCTCCATCTACCAAGACCTCAACTCCCTTGGAATGGGCCATGTCGCATATTTTTCTGACGGGAAGAATTTGTCCTGTGATGTTTACCATGTGGCAAACCATCAGGAGCTTTGTTTTTGAGGTAATGGCTTTTTCGTAGAGTGAAACTATTTCTTCATCTGATGATGGATGGTTTGGAACTGAAATGATTTTGTTCACAACGCCATATCGTTTTTCAATTTGTTTGAACATATCAAGCATGGCACCATAATCCTGTTCAGCCATCACTGCTTCATCACCTGCTTTCCAGTCCTGCCCCCCAATAATCATGTCAAGCGATTCAGTGGTATTTCTTGTGATGATCATTTCTTCAGGAGAACATCCACCAAGTTCAGCAAGTCTTGCAGCAATGCGTTTTTTGTTTTCAAATTGTACCGTTCTCATGTAATAAGAACCCTGGTAGTTCACCTCTTTCACATGTGATATGAATTTTTCAAGAATGGGTTGAGGTACGAAATTGTAATAACCATTTTCAAGATTGATGTAATCCGGTTTCAACAGGTACTGATCTCGGATTTTTTTCCAAAAAGCATCATCGGAAGCGAGCGTATCTGCCGGTATGTTTTTTGTTGAATTGAACATGGCTGCCATGGCGTTTAATCCAAGGGGTGTTCCAATGCCAGTAAGGGCTACATTTTTGATGAAGGATCTTTTATTCATACGGCAGTTTTGTCGTATAAATATAATTCTTGTGCAGGAAAGAAATCAATAATGCACTTCAAATTTAACTTTCACTTCGTTATCAACCTTATTCAGCATGAATGAAGGGCGTTCAATCTTGTAGTCTTCCAGTAGAAAAATGAAGTTACCACTCACAATAGATGCTCCACCTTTTGAAACTGCACTTGCTTTGAAAGTTGTTTCCTTGTTTACGCCATGAAACTGCAGAATGCCTTTTACATCCAATTCACCTGGCTTGGCTTCAACTACTGAAGTGCTGTAAAAGCTGATGTTTGGGTATTTAAGTGCTTCTGTTACTTCCATCATGTGTGCATCCCTGTTTGAGTTTTCGGAATCGAATGCAGAAACTTTTGACACCAGTGCAACTTTTTCGATTTTGCCATCAGCGCCGAGTTGAACTACGCCATTCAGGTCTTTGGAAATGCCAACCCAGGTATGGAGTAGGTGGTTCATTTCGTAACTCACGAAAGAATTTTTTTTATCGAAAGGCTTTTTGGTTTGTGCAAACATGATTGATGGCACAAGCAAGAGTAATAAGAGTAAACGCATATATTAAAATTTTATGGCTATAACTGCTGCGCCGTAACTTGCAAAAGTGGTGTAAGCTGCTGCCCTGTGGTAAGGTTTAAGATTAGGGTGATCCTCTATCATCCCAGCCAATATATTAGTAGCAATCATGCCGGACATGTGCAACACGGCAAGCCATTTGTGGATTCTGATAGAGGATGCTTTTTTATCGCGATTAATGAGGGGTGGTGGGGTGAAGAGCGACATGATTGCTGTGGTAGAATAGGTGAAGTTCACAGCAACGCCCAAACCTTCATGAATGTCTTTAAGGTTGCTGTATCTATCTCCTTTTGCATTGTATAATCTGCTTCCAACAATACCCTGTCCAATCATTCCACCGAGTGTTGCAAAGCCAAGTACTTGGTGTGTGACGAGCATCCCGCGTCTAAGTTTAAGTTCTTTTTCACGGTTTGATACAGTGAGTGGAGATACTCCCCTAAGCAATCCATGTTCTCCCCAAAAGATGCGCTGTGTAAACAACATTTTTTTTGGAAGCAGCGAAGTTGTGGTGTCTTGGGTTTGCATCAGGTCCTTTAGGAGGTCGTCCTGTGCAGTCAATTGGAATGTGCAAATTGAGAAGAGCAAAAAGAAAAAAAATCTCATGATGTTAGTTGGTTTTATTAAGCATATACCCTTAAAGAATTTCCTGTAAGTGATGTTTTGTATTGGGTAAGTCCTTTTCCATTGGCTGGTCCTTTAATGAATGAACCGGTTGATGTAAAGTAAGATGCATGTCGTGAGCAATAGAATTGGTTTTGTCCTGCCTGGAATTCAACATTAACGCCTTCATGCGGACAAGCTGCTGAAACCGCGAGGTAATTTCCATTGGTTGCCAAAGCAACAATGACTCCTTTGTAAATCACATAACCTCCTGGTGTTTTAAGCGTGGCGTTGGCTGCCTCAGTTAAATCAAGGGTGAAATCTACAGCCCCGCTTGGTGTTGGCTGGTTTGGGGAACTTGTGTCAGATTTTGAACAAGCTTGCATGCATGTGGCAGCAAAAATGGCTGTGCTACCCAGTCCCAATTGTGTAAGAAATTCCTTCCGATCCATTTTAAAGTATTTTAAGTAATAGACACTCAATCTCCTGAAAGTTTAATTTCTTTTCGTTAAAAAAAAGACAAAGTGTAAAAACGAAGATAAATTCATTCTTTATCAAATTTGACTGATTAAAATCATATTTGAATTGGGTTACCTTTTTTTGTTTTTTAGATAAATTGTACAAGTACAAATTGAGATTATGTTACAAAAGACCTACTACAAGACAAAAGACTACTGCAAAGTAAAGTTCATATTGGCCCCACTGGATGCTGAAGTGGTTGAAATTCGTGGATTGAACAGTGATTGGGAACACTCTGTTATTATGAGTAAAAAGAAAGATGGTTCTTTCACCGCAGATGTTAATCTTCCAAAGGATTCCAGGCATGAATTCAAATATTTGGTTAACAACAGTTCTTGGTTAACTGAGCCTGAGGCTGATAGCGAAGTGCCAAATGTATTTGGTGGCATCAACAGCATCGTTTCAATCTAGGATTTAACCTTATCTTATTTATAGTCCTTAGCTAAGCGAGCTTTTGCAATGGCATGTCCTTTGCAGTCCATTTCCATAGGGGTAACTAGTCATTGGTATCAACTTGGTAGTTTGACCTTCAAGGCAATGACTAATTAATATAATTTCATAATTGTGGGGATTTTAGCATATTTTATCTGAAATTTGCAGTCTGTTTTTAATAGACTATCAACGAATCGTCATAATAACTTGAAAGATGAGTACCAATCCGCAAACATTGTTTGATAAAGTATGGGATGCCCATGTGGTAAAAAAAGTGAAAGATGGGCCGGATGTATTGTTCATCGATCGTCATTTTATCCATGAGGTTACCAGTCCTGTTGCATTCCTTGGATTAAAAAACAGGGGTGTGGGGGTGATGTTTCCTGAAAAGACATTTGCAACTGCAGATCACAATACACCAACCATCAACCAACATTTGCCGGTTGAGGATGCACTTTCTGCCAACCAGCTCAAAGCCCTAGAGGAAAACACTTCCATTCATGGCATATCCCATTGGGGATTGGGTAATCCCAAAAATGGCATTGTTCATGTAGTGGGTCCTGAAAATGGAATTACGTTACCGGGCATGACAATCGTTTGTGGGGATTCACATACCTCAACCCATGGCGCTTTTGGATGTATTGCATTTGGTATTGGCACTTCGGAAGTAGAGATGGTGCTTGCTTCCCAATGTATTATGCAACCCAAGGCGATGAAAATGCGCATCAATGTAAATGGTGAATTGCAAAAAGGGGTAACACCCAAAGATGTTGTTCTATATATCATTGCAAAACTCACTGCTGCCGGTGCTACAGGGTATTTCGTAGAATTTGCAGGGTCTGTTTTTGAAAAGATGACTATGGAGGGAAGAATGACCATTTGTAACATGAGTATTGAGATGGGAGCGAGGGGCGGCATGATTGCACCTGATGAAACAACATTTGCTTACATAAAAGGTCGGGAGATGGCTCCAGCCGGCGATGCTTGGGAAACCTCTTTATTATACTGGAAAACCCTTAAAACCGATGATGGGTCGTTGTTTGACAAGGAATATCATTTTGAGGGAAGTGACATTGAACCCATGATTACCTATGGAACCAATCCAGGGATGGGTATGGGAATATCACAACGCATTCCAACGGCAAAGTCAATTGAGTCAGGACAAGCAAGCTTTGACAAGTCGCTGCAATACATGGGCTTTCATGAGGATGAGCCGATGCTTGGCAAACAAGTCGACTATGTATTCATCGGAAGTTGTACCAATGGACGCATAGAGGATTTCAGGGCTTTTGCATCGATTGTTAAAGGAAGAAAAAAAGCAGATAATGTAACTGCCTGGGTAGTGCCCGGTTCACATATTGTTGAAAGACAAATTAAGGAAGAAGGTATTTTGGACATCTTGTTGGAAGCCGGATTTGAATTGCGTCAACCAGGTTGTTCAGCATGCCTCGCCATGAATGATGATAAAATTCCTGTTGGACAGTATGCAGTGAGCACGAGCAACAGAAACTTTGAAGGACGCCAGGGACCCGGTGCAAGAACCATGTTGGCTAGCCCCTTGGTAGCCGCCGCCGCCGCCGTTACAGGTGTAATCACCGATCCAAGAACCTTATTAGCATAACAATTTATTATGGCTTACGATCAATTTACCGTTTTACGTAGCAGTGCAGTTCCTCTTTCAATTGAAAATGTAGACACAGACCAAATTATCCCTGCAAGGTTTTTAAAAGCCACCAAGCGTGAAGGATTTGGGGATAATCTATTTAGGGATTGGCGTTATAATGCTGACAATAGTCCAAAGCAAGATTTTATACTTAATAACCCTTTGTATGACGGTCGAATTTTGGTTGGTGGAAAGAATTTTGGAAGCGGAAGTAGCCGTGAGCACGCTGCTTGGGCCATTTATGATTATGGGTTCAGGTGTGTTATCTCCAGTTTTTTTGCAGATATTTTTAAGAACAATTCAATGAATGTAGGAATACTCCCTGTTACTGTTTCAGAAGGGTTTCTTCATCAGATTTTTACTGCCATTGAAAACGATCCTCAAAGTCAAATTGAAGTTGATCTTCCTGCCCAAACTGTTACAATTGTATCTACCAATCAAAAAGAATCGTTTGACATCAATGGCTATAAAAAGCATAACCTCCTCAATGGGTTTGATGATATAGATTTCCTTTACAATATCAGTAGTGAAATCAAGCAGTTTGCAGATAAAACAGTTTATTGATTATTTTGACAAACAATTAGTACCGCAATAAAATCCAACAGATGCCGAAAGCCTCACGTTATATTGAAATTATGGATACCACCTTACGTGATGGTGAACAAACAAGTGGTGTATCGTTTTCTTCATCTGAAAAATTAAGTATTGCCCAACTGCTTCTAACAGAAGTAAAGGTTGATCGAATCGAAATTGCATCTGCAAGAGTTTCAGATGGTGAGTTTGAAGCTGTAAAAAAAATAACCAAGTGGGCGAAGTCGAAAGGGCTTTTAAAAAAAGTGGAGGTATTGACTTTTGTAGATGGTGAAGTTTCCATTCAATGGATGGTAAAAGCAGGTGCCAAGGTGATGAATTTGCTAACAAAAGGCTCTTTGAATCACCTTACACACCAATTGAAAAAAACTCCGGAACAACATTTTACTGAAATTGCAAACGTGATTTCAATTGCAAAAACAAAAGGGATTGAATGCAATGTTTATCTTGAAGATTGGAGCAATGGGATGCGTAATTCACCTGATTATGTTTTCAAGTACCTTGATTTTCTGACGAAACAGGCCGTTAAAAGAATTATGTTACCTGATACACTGGGTGTTCTTCAACCTTCAGAGGTTTTTGATTTTATTTCCCAGACCATTAAAAAATATCCGAAAAATCATTTTGACTTCCATGGCCACAATGATTATGACCTAGGTACAGCCAATGTATTGGAAGCTGTTAAGGCTGGTATTCATGGAATTCACTTAACTATAAACGGGATGGGTGAAAGAGCTGGAAACGCACCACTGGCAAGTGCTGTGGCTGTGTTGCATGATTTCATGCCCAGCGTAAAAACAGGCGTTGCAGAGAAATCATTGTTTCAAGTGAGCCGGCTCGTAGAAACATTCTCAGGTTTTCGTATACCGGATAATAAGCCCGTTGTTGGAGAAAATGTATTTACACAGACTGCCGGAATTCATGCAGATGGTGATAAAAAGAACAACTTATACTTTAATGATTTATTGCCTGAGCGATTTGGGCGAAAGCGACAATACGCGTTGGGTAAAACCAGCGGAAAGTCGAATATTGAAAACAACCTCGCCCAGCTAGGAATCGAATTGTCTGATGCAGACCTCAAGCGGGTTACTCAACGTGTTATTGAATTGGGGGATAAAAAAGAGGTGGTAACACAGTCAG
>CANJEF010000052.1 GCA_947472965.1 Sphingobacteriales bacterium | reverse complement strand
TCGTGCAGCGTGCTGAAGGGAAGGGTGTAGTGGTGAGAACGAAAATTGAAAATAAATACAAGCTAACTGCCCAAGAACTCGAGTCGGCTCTAACTGAAAAAACGAAGCTTTTCATTTTTTCTTCCCCTTGTAATCCTAGCGGTTCTGTTTATTCAAAAGCGGAACTGGCAGCTTTAGCTGAAGTGTTTAGAAAGTATCCCAACGTTTACATCCTATCAGATGAAATATATGAGTATATCAATTTTGTTGGTAAACATGAGAGCATAGCTCAATTTGAAGACTTGAAAGACAGAATCATCATCATCAATGGATTGAGTAAAGGATATGCTATGACGGGTTACCGTTTGGGATACATTGCTGCTAATCCTGCAGTTGTAAAAGCATGTGAAAAATTACAAGGTCAGTATACCAGTGGTGCAAATGCCGTTACTCAGCGTGGCGCTATTGTTGCATTAACTGGAGACTTGAAGCCAAGCATTGAGATGAATGTTGAGTTTACAAAGCGCAGGGCAAGAATGCTTGAATTGCTAAAAGGGATTCCTAATGTGAGCATCGCTGAACCAGATGGTGCATTTTATGTATTTCCTGTGATGAAAGAATATTTTGGAAAAAGTATCGGGGATCAGGTGATAAAAGATGCTGATGATCTTTGTATGTACTTATTGAATACAGCCCATGTTTCAACCGTCACTGGACGTGCATTTGGTGAACCTGATTGCATTCGGATTTCATTTGCCAACAGCATGGCAAAAATTGAGGAATCCATGGATCGAATTACCAAAGCGATGGCTGCATTGAAATAATTGAGACATCTATACATTGAAAGGCCAGGAATTCCTGGCCTTTTTTTATGAGATTTTCTATAAGATGATTTAAGTGTTAGTGGTCAAATGAAGGTGATTACCACGCAATGCCATAATCTTCTCCATGGTTGCTTGATCCTCCCCAAAGGCTTCCATGTTTCCAATCAAAATAAATTGCGTTGATTGGCCCTGATGTTCTGTCATCAAAACTCAATGTGTAGCCCATCTTTTTTAATGCTGTTCTAACTGCCTCGGGTGTATCTTCCTTCAAAAGGATATTACCTGCTCTAGGTTTTCTGTCATCAATGTTAGCACCTCCCAATGAAAGCCAAAGTTGGTTTGAATTTAAGTTTGCAGCTTCACAGGCCTGTTGAACAGTCATTCCGAATTCAACCATGTTCAAAAAAAACTGTAATAGATTCTGGTCTTGTGTATCACCTCCCTGCACCGCAAACGACAGGAATGGTTTTCCATCTTTTAGTGCAAGCGAGGGTGTCAGTGTTACCCTGGGTCTTTTTCCGGGAGCTACAACATTAAACGGATTAAGTGCTGAGTCGAGCACAAAACTTTGCATACGCTGACTCATCCCAACGCCTGTTTTTCCTGCGATACATGCTGGCAACCAGCCACCACTTGGGGTAATTGAAACGACCCAACCTTCTTTATCTGCTGCTTCTACAGAGGTAGTTCCACGCCATAGTCTATCATGATAATCAACATCGTTCATCGCCAATCCACCTGAATCATGTGTCGGAACAAAATTCCTTTTAGATGTGTCAAACTCCTGAAATCCACGACTGGCAAGCAGTTTAAGGTAAGGATTTGATTTGCCCTCGTATGGATACGGATCACCCGGTCCAACATTAGGATCATTCATGAGTGTATTTATTTGTGAGGCACGGTGTTTTGCATATTCTTTATTTAGTAATCCTTTAATGGGAATCGTTGGGGAAAAATAAGGATCGCCATAGTAAAAATCGCGGTCTGCAAAAGCCATATTCATGGCCTGATATAATGTATGAAGATAGGGTACACTGTTATAGCCCATTGGCTTCAAATCTACATTTTCAAGAATGTTTAATGCCTGCAGCATAGCTGGACCTTGTGTCCATTCCCTTAATTTATATACATCTATTCCCTTGTATGTTGTATGTGTTGGAACCTCTTCAATGGGTTTCCAATTCGCAAGATCTTGAAGGGTAATCAGTCCGCCCTGTTCTTGCGCACCTCGAACGAATTCTTTGGCAATGTCTCCTGTATAGAAACGGTCGTATGCTGCTTTAATAGCCGCTTTTCTTGTCGCACCTTTTTTAAGTGCAGCTTGCTCAGCCTCCACCATTTTGGTTAATGTTTCAAGCAAATCCTTTTGTACAAATATTTCTCCTGCTTCAGGTGCTTCTCTTTTTTCTCCTTGGTGAGGAAGGAAAACGGCTTTGCTGTATGGCCATGTCTTAATCATGTTCTTGCCTCTTTCCATGCTATTTGCTGTTTGGGCTTCAATGGGATATCCTGATGCAAGTTGCATTGCCGGAGCAAGTACTTCCTTCAGGCTCATGGTGCCATATTCGGCGAGCATATGGCATATTCCTCCCGGTGTTCCGGGTGTTGTAGCAGCAAGCGGGCCATATTCCGGCGGAAAATTATATCCCTTCCCTTTAAAAAATGCGGGTGTGGCGCCGGTTGGTGCAACTCCCATGGCATTGATACTAATTACTTTTCCTGTTTTGGGATTGTAAATCAAGGCCTGTGTTTCACCTCCCCAGCTAAGCACATCCCACATGGTGCAGGTGGCAGCAAGCATTGCACATGCTGCATCCACCGCGTTTCCGCCTTTTGTAAAGATGGTGGCACCCGCTGTTGCTGCAAGTGGCTTACCTGTAATCGCCATCCAGTTTTTACCGTGGAGGGGTGGCTTTTGTGTTTGTTGTGCTAGCGAAATGCTTGTGCCAAGAAATAAAATAAATGCTAGGCAGTTGATTTTTTTCATCTTATTTTTTTATGATTTCCCCTTTTTTAATAATCAGATCAATATGTTGAAGCAGGTTTATATACTTTAAAACATCCCCATTTACAGCTATGATATCGGCTTGCTTGCCAGCAGTGATGGTACCAAGTTTTTTATCTACACCCATAAAAACAGATGGCCAGTAAGTTGCAGATTTAATTGCTTGTAATGGATCAACTCCGTAAACCCTAACCCATACATCCAGTTCATTCCAGGTGCTCTGGCTGTGAAACTTCATTGGTATTCCACTGTCCGTTCCAATTAACATTACAACGCCTGATTTTTGCAGTTGACGAAATTTTGTTTCCAAGGTTGGCTTCCTGATTGGCGTAAGTTGAAAATAACTCATTTCACCCGGATGTTGTATGGATGTCTTGATGTCATTTATGACAGAATCTGGAAGACCCAAGTGCCAGGATGGATTATCAAGTTTCTCAGGATTATCGCGCAAGTCATCATAATTATAAAGCCCTTCAATGGTGGGGGTCCAGAACAAAGGACCTTTGTTCATTTGAGCGGTTCTCTCCGTGATAGATTTAATGATGTCTTCAGGATAAGATGGTGCAGAAGCCAATCCGGTATGTTCAAAATTATCAACACCAACAGCAAGTCCAATTCTTATTTCATCAGGACGGTGTGAATGGCCAACAACCTTGAGTTTGTTTTTATGTGCTTCATCAACAATGGCAATCACTTCCTCTTTGGTCATTTCATCTTGATCAACCAACTTGATGCAATCAACTCCTGCCTTAACGAGACGCTGAACTTTTTCCCTGGCATCTTTTTCTCCATAAATTCCCCAGCGAAATTGTTCTGTGCCTGGATAAGGTCTGTGTTGTAAAAAGGGACCGCTTACAAATAAATTTGGACCTTTTAGTTCGCCACGGTTGATCGCATCCCTAACCCAGATACTTTCTTCAAGTGGACCACCCAAGTCCCTTGCACTAGTCACACCCGCCATCAATAGCTGCTCTGCTGATGAGGGCATGATTACATTTTTAAACAAGGATGGATATTTTTTGTCCCAATGGGTATAATCCGAATGGCCATTTAGCATCAAATGGACATGCATATCCCATAAACCAGGGAGAACAGTCATCCCTTCAGTTGAAATTAATAGTGCGTCCTTAGGGATCTCCACTTCACCCATTCTCCCAACGGATTCAATGGTTTCACCATTTAATATGATTACACTGTTCAATATTGGCTTTCCTCCAAATCCATCAATGAGTGTACCCCCAACCAATGCTTTTTTTTGTCCTAACGAGATGAAAGCGTGCACTAAAAATGCCAATAGAATGATTGAATATTTCATGGAATTCAAATTAAAGAAATAAAAAGGGAAATGATGAGTTAGGCTAAAAAATATTTCTTTACAATTCCAATGAAGCTGTTTTAGTGGTCAATCATTGCTATCTTCCTTTCTGTATATTTGGGAAAGACATTTTACAAAATTTGTGAACTGAAAATAATGGATATGAAAAAAACATTTTATAGTGTTAAACGCCTTTTGCTTTCTATGTCATTGCTATGTGCTACAAATCTTAATGCTCAATATGTTGCTTTATATGAAGGCGGCATTCCCAATTATATACAATCAGAAAATAAAGAGACTGAAGCAACTTCTGGAGGAATTTTGCGGATATCCAAGGTTTCCATTCCGGGCTATCAATTTTTTAAAGCGCAAGCCAGCACTGCATTAGCGCCTTGTGTTATTATTTGTCCCGGGGGAGGTTATGGGATACTCGCTTCTGGCCATGAAGGTTCCGATGTTGCAAAATTCTTCAACAGCATCGGCGTACATGCACTTGTGCTGAAATACCGTATTCCTTCAGATGAAAGCCAGCCTGACAGAAAAATTGCACCACTTCAAGACGCCCAAAGGGCTATTGCGTTAGTTCGACAAAATGCAAAAGCCTGGGGCGTTGATCCAGCAAAGGTAGGAATCATGGGTTTTTCAGCAGGAGGGCACCTTGCAGCTAGTTTGGCAACCCATTATAATGATCGGAAAACTGAAGCTGATAAATCGATTTCGTTTCGACCTGATTTTCAAATATTGATTTATCCTGTAATCTCCTTTGGAAAAATTAGCCATGGCGGTTCCAGAAATAACCTGTTGGGTAAAGACACAACTATAGAAAACATCGACTATTATTCAAATGAACTGCATGTTAATAAAAAATCTCCACCTGCTTTCATGGTTCATGCAAAGGATGATGGAGTAGTTTCTATCAGAAACCCAATTCAATATCATGAGCGGCTCATTTCGAATGGAGTTGAATCTGCTTTAATGGTATACGAAGAGGGAGGTCATGGTTTTGGCATGAACAATGAGACGTCGGATGAAAAATGGACTGCGGCGTTGAAAATTTGGATGGCCAAAATTGGGGTTCTTTAAAAGGGAGCGCATCATTTTTTTAAATAGGCTGTAAGTTCTTCGATTTTATCTGTGTTGATATAGTCGACTTTCAATTTCATCATTGCATCCCATGCCTCTGGAAAATCTGGACTACCCCAAAGTCTTACCGGCTTATCCATCGCATGTGCCTTTTCAATGGCAACAACTATTTTTTCCCGATCTGAATCCGCCATCGGCCAGTTTTTTTTCCACATCGTAAACCTGCCATAGTCATCACTCAGTAACGCGATTTTTTTTAGTTGTTCCAGCGTATAATTTTTTTCCAGTCTGCCATCAAACCATATGTAAGGCGGGTAATTGTTATACTCCGATTCATTGGGTCTGTTCCCAGAAATAACAACACGGATAAATTTATTTTTAGTGATGGCTGGATATTTTTGTAAGGTGCTAATCAATGAATCAAGTGTAGACTTTGCTTCTGTTTTGATATCGATCAGAATCTGCAGTGGTTTCTTGTTTTTTTTCATCTTGTCCAACGGGATCAGATAAAGTGCATCCAATGTCTTTTTTTCATCAAGATTTTTAGTATCATGTCCTACCAAAATTTTTCCATTCACCAGGTGGATATCAGCTTCAATGGAGCCAAACCCATTTTCGTATGCAGCATAAAAAGGGTACTGCTGTTCATAGTCATTGTGAGAGTGTGCATTCGATGATGAATAGCCCTGGGTTTGTGCTTTCACAAATGAAATAAAAGTCCATAAAATAAAAAAAAGTACAAGTCTCATGGTTGTTAAGATGGTTGATACAATTTACATTGCTTTTTGCTTTAAATTTGTTTTCATAGATTTAATTCACATCAAAATAATATTGAGATGAGCAAGAATATGAATAGGGAAACGTTTTTAAAAAATTCTGTTACAGCAAGTCTGGCTTTATTTATGACTTCTTTAGAGTCTGTGGCTTTAACAAATCAAGACAAAAAACTTCGTGTTGCGATCATTGGTTGTGGTAGCGTGAGCAACAGGTATATCCCACATCTCCAAACTTCTCCACTCATTGAAATTGTTGCTTTGTGTGACATTATTCATGAGCGGGCGGAGGGACAAAAAAAGCAATACAATGTGAATGCTGCGACGTATCATAGTATTGATTCAATGTTGAAAGGTGTGCCATTTGATATGATGGTAACGTTAACGGATATGCAAGCGCATGGCGACTTAAACAAAATCGCTATCATGGCTGGAAAGCATGTTTGGAGCGAGAAGCCGATGGCAAATTCCTATCTCGAAGGGAAGGCCTTGCTTGATCTTGCCGTAAGTAAGAAGTTACATCTATGGGGTGCACCTGCTGTTGTGAATAGTCCGCAATTTGTATTCATGAATAAGTGTATACAGGAAGGGAAATTGGGAAGGGTAGCTTCAGCGCACGGTCAATATGGACATACTGGTCCAACGTGGTCTTCTTTTTTTTACGAAAAAGGTGGTGGTAGTATGCCTGATTTAGGGGTGTATAATATTGCAACTCTAACAGCATTGCTGGGACCTGCAAAATCTGTTATGGCCATGACAAGCATTGTGAATCCTGAACGCGAAATTGATATAAAAGGAAAGGTTAAAGTGGAGGCTGAAGACAATGCCCATATTTTATTAGACCATGGGAAGGGGATTATTAGCCATGTGATGTGTGGATTCAATTATTTTGATCCGCATGGACATGAAGCCAAAGGTCAGCAGTTACATTCCATTCAGATATATGGCGATAAAGGCAATATGCGTTTGATTGGCTATGATTGGGAAACTTATGGTGTTTATTTGGATGACTCATGGGATAAGCCGGCAACTTTATTTGAGGCTGAAACAGGCGGATACCAATGGCAGGAGGGAGCTACAAAGGTTGGAGAATCCATCATTAAAAATGTGGAACCCCGAATTAATGTAGAGCACGCCTTGCATGTTCTTGAGATCATTGAATCGTCAAGAAAATCTTCTGCTACCGGAAATAAGATCATCTTAAGTTCAGGGTTTAAGTGGCCGATGGTTAATTAGAGATCAGACGACAGAAGTCAGAGTTCAGACTTTTGGGGATTGGGTTTGAATTCCTTTTTTCTTGAATTCTTGATTAATATAGCATTTCGGTTTCTATTGTATGTATCCCATTTTCTAACATCTGATTCTTGATTCCTGACTTCTGACGTCTGTAGTCTGACGTCTGTCGTCTGACTACTAAAGTCTAATAATTTTATCTAACTTTACCCCACTGGAACATTAGCTCAGTTGGTTTAGAGCATTACTTTGACAGAGTAGGGGTCACTGGTTCGAGCCCAGTATGTTCCACATCCCTCAATAATAGCATGGCTAATACACAATCAACCCCCGATTTCAAGCCGCAGGAAGAAACTGAAGTACTAGATGCATCAGGCTTTGTGCTTATTTTGT
>CANJEF010000051.1 GCA_947472965.1 Sphingobacteriales bacterium | reverse complement strand
TTATTTTAGGATTTTGAGTTTTTGCCCAACTTGCAAATCATCATTTCTGATTGCATTGGCATCTTTAATGGAGTCGATACTAACGTTGTACTTTTTTGAAATGGTATACAGTGATTCTCCTTTTTTTACGATATGTACGGGGGTTTTTACAATCAGTTGGGGAACGTATTTTCTTTGTGCCTTCAGCGATATTTTTTCACCCGACTTAGGCATCATACCTGGCTTTAATTTATTCAGCTTTAACAACGATGAAAGTTGAACACCTTCCTTCTGGCTGATGTCCCGGATATCCTCATTTTCCTTTATTAAATGATATTGGCTTGCACCTGTTTTTCTTTTCTTTTGGATGAAAATAAGTTGATCTGCTTTCAGCATGGTGGTATTGTTTGGCAGGTCATTCCAGTGCAACAGGCTTGATACTTGAAGTTTATATTTTTTTGCTAGTGCGAGTGCTGAGGTACTTTTTTTTACATGAATTACTTTTAATCCATTCACCTTAAAAATCCCACCCGGGTATGATTCCTTTTCAACTGCTTTTTTTTCTAGCTGAATTTCATTTGAATGCTGATCTTCCTCTTTTTCTTCAACCTCATTTTTACTAGCAATGAAGGCCAACGAACTTGACGTAGTTGTTTCTTTTATTAAAGAATAGAGTGTATTGAGCTCAGCCTGATTAGGCGAAACTTCAAATTTGTTTAATTGGTTGAGATTGTATCGCTCAACGTATTTTATGAGTGTTTGGGCATATATCGGGTTTGTTGCATAGCCAGCTTTTTTTAACCCCCACGCCCATGATGAGTAATCATTTTTATCGTAATTGAAAAGGAAGGAATAGCGCGGTTGGGTTTTGAGATAATTAGAATGATCTGCATACGACTCAACTGCAGTTTCATATTTCCTAAAGCATTCACCTTCTGCATCATCATCGTGAAATACTTTTTCGCCTGTCCAGCTGCTTTTACATTTGATCCCGAAGTGGTTGTTTGATCGAATAACCAGTTCACCTCTTCCTGCATTTGTTTCTAATATGCCCTGCGCAATTTTAATGGAAGCTGGAACGCCTGTCCTAATCATCTCATCAATAGCAATCGGGGCATAGGATTGGATATATTCTAAAATTGCAGGTGATTGTAATTCTTGTGCAACTATTGTATTGTTCATTCTAAGCACCAAGAATGATGTCAATAGAAACAGGGTGTATTTATTTTTAAGTCTCATTTGAATTATTTTTTAAAGAGAAGCGTCATGCCATCCCTTATGGTTAGCATCACTTGTTCTACGCGCATGTCATTTTTTATCTTTTCATTAAACTCAACTATTGCCTTTGCATTTTTTCCTGATAGGGGTTGTTTTAGAACTTCTCCATGAAAAAACACATTGTCAAACAGAAACCATGTTCCTGGGTTTACCCGATTAATCAATAACTCAAAGTAATCGATATAAGCTGTTTTGTCTGCATCTACAAATATCAGATCCCATTCCTCGTGCAGATTTTCCAATATGTCCATTGCAGGTCCAACGTGCAGACAAATACTATTTTTGTATTCGCTTTGATCAAAGAATGTTTGTGCTGTCATTGCATCCTCATCTCTTTTTTCTATTGTATGCACCAATCCATCTTTGGCTAGCCCTTTTGCCAAACAAATGGCGCTATACCCCACAAAGGTTCCAATTTCCAATATCCTCTTTGGCTTTATCATCCGGCTCACCATGCTAAGCAATTGTCCTTGTAATGGACCACTCAACATGTGTTGCTTGGGATGAAATTGCTCCGTGTGGCGTTGGATTTTATCAAGAAGAACATCGTCCTGCGAAGTATTTAATAGTGCATAAGCATTTACTTCAGAAGGGATGAGGTCCATCTTTTTTGTGTAAAATTACGTTGATTAATCTAAGGGTACAACCCCTGGGGTGTTGTAAAAATGTAAAAATATCAGTCGCTTTTCTTTGAAATCAGCCATAATCCGGTGAATGTTAATATTCCGTTGATTAACAGCATCTCAAATCCAATCTGATAGCCGTTGAGCCAGCTTGAAGCATTTTTACCTAATAGATAACATAGTGCAGGTGCAATGAGGCATATGGCTGTTACAGCATATCCCTTTCCAAGTGTTCTTTTGGTAAGCATTCCGAAAGCGAAAAGGCCTAGGAGGGGCCCGTAGGTATATCCAGCCAGATCCAAGATAATGTTGATGATGGATTTGTTGTTGATCCATTTGAATAACAACACGCAAAGAAGAAAAACCACGGCAAAGCTGAGGTGAACCAGGATTCTGATTTTCTTTTGTTTTTCCTCGCTATAGGATGGGTTTCTTTTGATTCCTAAAATATCAATACAAAATGATGAAGTTAATGCAGTTAGTGCACCATCAGCACTTGGGAACAGGGCTGAAATGAGTGCGATAATAAATATGATGCCAATATAGGGAGGCAGGTGAAACATCGCTACTGTTGGGAAGACATCGTCTCCAATAATATTCTTTCCTGCCAGCAATAGTTGTTTTCCCTCATATGCAGCACCTTTATCGAGCATGAATAAGTAGAGTAATCCACCAAGGAAAAGGAACAACAGGTTTACAACAATCATGATGATGGTGAAGCTCAGGATATTTTTTTGTGAGCCCCGAACAGTGCTTACACTGATATTTTTTTGCATCATCTCCTGATCAAGTCCAGTCATGGCAATGGCGATGAACGCACCACCTACAAGGTTTTTGAGGAAAAACGACTTGCTGTTTATGTCTGTGTCGAAAATTCTTGCATATCCTTTTTGAGATATTACTGAAATGGCATGTCCAACAGAAATATCCATCTGTGTAAGGATGTATACAAGGCATATTACCAAACCGGCCAACATGAAACTGGTTTGTAGTGTATCGGTATAGACAATTGTTTTAACACCTCCCTTAAAAGTATACAGGAGTATCATCAGCAGAATCAAGGCTGTAGTGGCAATGAAGGGGATTCCCATTGCGTCGAGGATGAAAAGCTGTAAAACATTGATTACTAAAAAAAGCCTGGCAGTTGCACCGAATGTTCTTGAGATAATGAAAAAGAGGGAACCCGTTTTGTAGCTGGCTTTTCCAAAGCGCTGGTCTAAGTAGTGATAGATGGATGTAAGGTTCAATTTGTAATACATGGGTATCAACACCAAGCCAATAACGATATACCCAAAAATATAGCCAAGTATCACCTGAAAATATCCAAAGGCTTTGTAGCCATTGGCTCCTAGGTCTCCCACCGTTCCGGGAACCGACACAAACGTGACGCCAGACATCGATGTTCCAATCATTCCAAAAGCTACCAGCATCCAGTTTGAATTCCTGTTTCCAATGAAGAAAGAATCGTTTGTAGCATTACGGGCTGTATAAAATGCAACTCCGAGAAGCAAAACGAAGTAGGCCAATACGAATGAAAATAAAAAGAATGGTGACATTGTAAATCGTTCAGACCGAAAGATAATACAATTAAATAAATTCGGGTTTATGGCCCGCTATCGAAGTTTAAAACCATTCAAATTGGAGGGTTTTTCTTTTTAGAAATATGTGATTTCTTTCCTGATTCATGTTAATTTTGATGCATGCTTCAATCTATACAGATATCCAACTATGCCATCATTTCAAGCTTGGAGGTACGGTTTTCAAAGAAGCTCACAATCATCACTGGTGAAACAGGCGCAGGTAAGAGTATCTTGATGGGGGCATTGGGTTTGGCTTTGGGGGACAGGGCAGATCTCTCGCAAATGGGGGATAAAAACAAAAAACTCATTGTTGAAGCTGTTTTCCAGGTTAAATCCTCCGATAACCTGGCTGAAATCATGCAAAAGCTTGAAATAGATTTTGATAACGAAATAATCGTTCGACGCGAAATTGGGGCCAACGGAAAATCAAGGTCATTTGTAAACGACACGCCAGTAACCCTGGTGCAACTGCAGGAACTTGCCTCATTGCTGGTTGACTTGCATCAGCAGTTCGATACATTACAACTGGGTAAAAAAGATTTTCAACGAACCTTGCTGGATGCCAGGGCAGGTTGCCTTGAAATGATGAAAGACTTCTCACTCCAATATGTATCCTATACTTCAATTTGTAAACGTATTGAGCAAATCAAGCAAAGCATATTAAAAGCAGAGCAGGAAAAAGAATACAATCTTTTTCTATTGAATGAATTGACGGAACTGAATTGGAAAAGTGGAGATGAAAAAAAATTGGAGGAAGAATTGAAGGTGTTGTCAAATGCCGACCAAATTCGAACAACACTTTCAAAAATCACCCATACACTAACCGATGGCGAACATCCCATGCTCGCACAGATGAAAAACATCCAATCATTGATTCAGTCACTTGGCGGTTTTCATGCTGATTTCATTCCATTTGCAGAAAGGATGTCCTCCGCTTATTTAGAACTGAAGGACCTTTCAGGCGACCTCGATGCAATGAATGATCGTATTGTAGTGGATGAAAAAAGAATTGACGAGATCAACGCCCGACTCTCTATGTTTCAACGTCTCATGAAAAAACATGGCGTTCTTTCTGAAGTATTGTTGATCGAGAAGCATGATGAACTTGTAGCAAAAGTTGCAGTATTTGAAAATGCACAAGATGAGTTGGAGCAAAGTGAAAAGGAAAAGAAAATACGTTTTGATGCTGCGATAAAAATTGCAACAAATGTGCATCAAAAAAGGACAAAGCAAGCACCCTTGCTAGAAACTGCATCAAAGGAACTTTTGTCTCGCATTGGAATGCCCAATGCCCGGCTTAAAATAAATATTGAAAAAGAGGAATTAGGTCCATCGGGTATTGACCAACCAACTTTTCTTTTTGATGCCAATAAAAGCGGAAATTTTGAACCCCTTCACAAGGTTGCCAGTGGCGGAGAATTAAGCAGGCTAATGCTGGTGTTGAAATCACTTGTAGCCGGTTCGCTTGATATGCCTACGTTGATTTTCGATGAAATTGACAGCGGCATCAGTGGTGAGGCAGCTCGTCAGGTTGGTGTCTTGCTTGAAGAGTTGGCCAATTCACATCAACTCATATCAATTACTCACCAGCCGCAAATTGCGGCCAGGGCAGATTACCATCTGTATGTATACAAAGAGGAAACAAACGGAAATATCAACACCTCTGTAAAATTGCTAAGTAAAAACGAAAGGGTGAGCGCTATTGCAAAAATGCTCGCAGGTGAAAATCCCAGCGAAGCTGCACTTGCCAATGCCAGGGAGATGATGGATTAGGGATAGGGGATAAAGGGTAAACTCACTATCTTTGCGACCATAAATATTATGCCCATGTCCAATCAACTTTTAAAAGGTAAAAAAGGAATCATTTTTGGTGCTTTGGATGAGAAATCCATTGCATGGAAAACAGCACTTGCCTGTCATGCAGAAGGTGCACAACTTGTACTATCAAATGCGCCTGTTGCATTGAGAATGGGTGAAATAAATAAGCTTGCTGAAGCTGTCAACGCACCTGTGATAGGAGCGGATGTAGTAAATATGGATGACCTTAAAAAGTTGTTTGAAGAAAGCATGAAGCATTTTGGTGGTGGCATTGATTTCATTCTTCATTCAATTGGAATGAGCTTGAATGTGAGAAAGGGAAAGCAGTATACTGAAATGGATTATGGGTTTAATCAAAAAACACTTGATATTTCCGCCATGTCGTTACACCGTGTTCTTAGAACTGCTTGGGAAATGGATGCACTAAACGAGTGGGGGAGTGTAGTGGCCCTTACTTATATTGCTGCGCAACGTGTATTCCCGGATTATAATGAAATGGCTGATGCGAAGGCCTTACTCGAAAGTGTTACCAGGAGTTTTGGATACCATTATGGCGTTAGAAAAAAGGTTAGGGTGAATACCATATCTCAATCTCCAACAAGAACTACAGCAGGTAGTGGTGTAAAAGGTTTTGATGGTTTCTTGACCTACGCTGAAAAGATGAGTCCCTTAGGTAATGCCTCTGGGGAAGATTGCGCCAATTATTGCGTTACAATGTTTTCAGATAATACCCGGATGGTAACCATGCAAAACCTCTTTCATGATGGAGGCTTCTCTTTCACTGGTGTAACCAATGCGGTGATAGAACAAATGGAAAAATAATTTTAAAAAGAACTACGTATGGAATGGATTGAATATGTTGGATACCTTGGTGTTGTTCTTTCTTCAATAACATTCATGCCCCAGGTATTGCATGCCTGGAAAACAAAATCTGTTGGCGACCTCTCCATTTGGATGGTGCTGATTTTGATTGGAAACGTATCAACCTGGTTGCTTTACGGTATTGTAAAAGATCAGCTGCCGATGATCATTGCCAATTCCATTATTTTGGTGTTGTCTTTTGTGATGCTCTATTTCAAGATGACTTTTAAGAAATAAAAAAACCACCCTTGGGTGGTTTTTCATATAGTAGAAGTTAATTCAATATTCATCTTCATTGAAGAAGAAATCGTCCTGACTTGGGTAGTCGGGCCAAATATCATCAATGCCTTCATAAATGTCTCCTTCATCTTCCAGCTCCTGAAGATTTTCAATTACTTCGATAGGAGCTCCGCTTCTGATACAATAATCGATTAATTCGTCCTTTGTTGCAGGCCAAGGAGCGTCTTCGAGATAGGATGCCAATTCAAGTGTCCAAAACATAAGGATTCCTCTTTTTAGGTTTTGGCAAAAGTAACGGTTAAATTCATATATCCCAATATCTAGATATTAACAAAAAAAGGTTTCTACTCTAATGCAATTTATCCTTTGCGGTAGAATTGAGTTTGGTTAACTTCACATTATATACAGATTTGATGCTTATCGGAACAAAAATAGAAAAACACTACGGCTCACTCCATGTTTTAAAGGGTGTTGATATCTCTATTACCCAAGGAGAGATCGTTAGCATCGTGGGCTCCTCCGGGGCAGGTAAAACAACCTTGCTTCATATCCTCGGCACATTGGATACCCCTGATGGTGGAGAGTTGTGGTTCAATGGTAAGCGGTTGGACAACCTGAAAGCCAAGGAGCTTGCAGCTTTTCGAAACAAACACATTGGTTTTGTATTTCAGTTCCACCATTTGCTGCCAGAATTTACAGCGCTCGAAAATGTGTGTATTCCTGGTTGGATTGCTGGCGAAAGCCAAACAAAATTGAAAAAGAGGGCTTTGGAATTGCTGGAACGTTTGGGACTTTCAGAACGAGCTGAACACAAGCCAAATGCACTCTCAGGGGGAGAACAGCAACGGGTGGCTGTGGCAAGGTCACTGATCAACAATCCTGAAATTATCTTTGCAGATGAACCTACTGGTAACCTAGATTCTGCCAATGCAACTTCCATGCATAACTTGTTCAAGCAACTTCGCGATGAATTGAATCAAACGTTTTTAATTGTAACCCATAATGAAGAACTTGCTTCATTGAGTGATCGGGTTTTGCACCTGAAGGATGGGCGCTGGATAGATGGATCAACTAGCTAATTCTGGGTTTCCAGGCAACTTCTTCTGCATTTACTTCTTTAGCTACATACCTTGATAGAACGAAGAGATAATCACTCAACCGATTGATGTATTTTATAATCAAAGAATCATCTTGGTTATCTGTTTTCAGCAGCTCTACAATAAGCCGCTCTGATCTTCTACAAACACAACGGGCAATGTGAATATGGGAAACAGAAACGTGACCGCCTGGCAGGATAAAGGCCTGTAGTGGTTCAAGGCTGTTGTCCATCATAT
>CANJEF010000050.1 GCA_947472965.1 Sphingobacteriales bacterium | reverse complement strand
TAGCAAATTGATTTCATATTTGAGTGAAGGGAAAATTTTAAGTGGCGGAAGGTATAGCGAAGATGATTTATATATCGAGCCAACGATTGTAGAGAATGTATCCATTGACGATCATATCATGCAAGATGAGATTTTTGGTCCCTTGCTTCCAGTAATTACCTATAGCCAAAAAGAAGAAGTCTTGGATTGGGTTGATAAAAACCCTTTTCCACTTTCAATCTATATCTACGCGGATAGCAAGGAAGTCCAGGATTTTTATATTTCAAGGATACGTTTTGGTGGATGTGCAATAAATAATGGGTTGATTCACCTGGGAAATCCAAACCTTCCTTTCGGCGGTGTTGGTCCAAGTGGAACGGGACAATACCATGGAAAATATGGATTTGATACTTTTACAAGACCCAAAGCCGTATTGCATTCTCGCTCCTGGTTTGATGTACCCGTTTGGTATGCACCCTTTGGTAAAAAAGCAAAATTGCTTAGATCAATATTCAAATTCACTTAATATGTATTTTCAGCACAAAAACCGAAATTATTTTTTATTGCCTTTGTTGTTGATTTTCCTAAGTTTTATGGCTTGTACATCATCTACAAAAACACAATCCATCAGCATGAGTTCCAGACAAAAAATATTAAAAAGTTTTTATCCGACATTAACGAGAATCACTAATTTTTTTGGGGTAAAAAACCGGGTTATTGAAGCTGATAAGTTGACCTCACCAACAACATCTATCTATGACATTTCTGTTGAATTGATCAATGGAGATACAATAAGCCTCGCTAATTGGAAAGGGAAAAAAATAATAATAACCAATACTGCAAGTGATTGTGGGTATACTGCCCAGTATGAAGAGTTACAATCTTTGTATAGCAAACATGACACCAATTTGGTGATCATTGGTTTTCCTGCAAATGATTTCAAGAATCAGGAAAAAGGAAGTAATGAAGAGATTGCCGCTTTTTGCAAAAAAAATTACGGGGTTGAATTTCCAATTGCAACTAAATCAATCGTTGTAAAGGGGAAGGGTCAGCATCCTCTTTTTCAATGGCTATCAGACCCTTCCAAAAATGGATGGAATAAAGAGGCGCCTTCATGGAATTTTTCAAAATATCTTATTGATGAAGAGGGTAGACTTGTAGGATATTTTGACCCTGGAGTAAGTCCGCTCGGAACCGAAATCACACACGCACTAGGTAATTAATACGACATATATTTTTTTGAAATGTTGCACAAGGAACAAATGATTGTATTGGTTGATGACACCGACATGGAAGTTGGTATGATGGAGAAGATGGAAGTTCATCAAAAGGGTCTGTTGCACCGGGCTTTTAGTGTTTTTATCTTTAACAGCAACAATGAAATGCTTCTTCAGCGAAGGGCATATTCCAAATACCATAGTGGGGGTCTTTGGACCAATGCTTGCTGTAGTCACCCTTACCCTGGCGAAACTGTTTATGATGCAGCAAACAGAAGATTGAAAGAGGAGATGGGATTTTCAACAGAGATTCAACCTGCTTTTTGTTTTACGTATAAGGCTTTGTTGGACAAGGGGTTGATTGAACATGAATTTGACCATGTGTTTATTGGGCGTTATGATGGTCCCTTAAAATTGAATTTTACTGAAGCTGGCGACTATTGTTATAAATCGATTCCTGATTTGAAGCATGACATAATAACACATCCATTGAAATACACTGCCTGGTTTCGGATTGCATTTCCCATGCTCGAGTCACATTTAATCAAATTAAACTGAGTAGGATGCCCCAACCCAAAAAAGTGATTGTTGTTGGTGCAGGGATAGCTGGTATTGCAACAGCAATCCGCTTGGCTGTTCAGGGATATGACGTGGAAGTTTTTGAAAAGAACGGAGTTGTTGGTGGTAAAATGTATTTGATTGAAAGAAATGGTTTTTTATTTGATGCAGGTCCTTCACTTTTTACCCAACCTCAAAATATCACAGCCTTATTTGAATATGCAGGGGAGCCCATAGACGATTATTTAAAATTTAGTAAAGTATCAATAGCATGTAAGTATTTTTTTGAAAATGGAGTTGTTGTAAATGCTTTTACTGATCAACAGGCATTCGCCAGGGAGTTAAGTGAAAAACTTGGAGAGCCCGAAAGAAATGTAATTTCTTATTTGAAAGAGTCTTCTCGTGTATATGAAAATGTGGGTAAGATATTCCTCAATTATTCTCTTCGCAGCATTTCAACATGGCTGCATCCCCGTATTTTTTCAGCAATCAGGTCAGTTGGATTTTCTCATTTGTTTGATAGTTTAAATACGTTCAATCGTAAACGATTCAAGACCAATGAGGCAATCCAGATTTTCAACCGCTTCGCAACCTACAATGGAAGCAATCCCTTCAAGGCCCCAGGGATGTTGAGCTTGATTCCACACCTGGAACAAAATGAAGGCACTTTTTATCCTGCGGGTGGAATGATAAGCATCCCACGAGCCCTGGAAAGTCTTGCCCGAAAGAAAGGTGTAAAAATTTCTCTCGGGAAATCCGTGCAGAAAATTGTATCAGACGACAATAAAGTTCAAGGAGTGTTTGTTGATGGTGCTTTTTGCCCATCCGATATTGTAGTTAGTAATGTTGATATTTTTTATACTTATAAAAATCTTCTTGGTGATATTGCCAAGTCAAATAAAGTGTTGAAAAATGAACGCAGCAGTAGCGCATTGATATTTTATTGGGGGATCAATAGAAATTTCCCTGACCTGCACCTCCACAATATATTTTTCAGCAATGATTATCAATCTGAGTTTGATCATTTGTTTGACAAAAAGACTTTTTTTCACGACCCAACAATTTACATCAACATAACATCAAAAATGGAAGAAGGCCAGGCGCCAAATGGCAAGGAAAACTGGTTTGTGATGGTGAATGCGCCTGCCAAGGAAGGGGCAGATTGGACAAAGGAGGTAAGTGATGTTCGAAGGCATGTTATTGACAAATTAAGCAGGATAATGGGTGCTGATATTGCCAATTGTATAGAAGAAGAAGAAGTGTTAACCCCAGAGGGCATTCAGAAAAGGACCGACTCTTATTTAGGTTCTTTATACGGGACAAGTTCAAATTCCAAGTGGGCAGCATTTTTACGGCATGCGAATTATACAACAGCAGTAAAAGGACTTTTTTTTGCCGGTGGAAGTGTGCATCCAGGAGGCGGTATACCGCTTTGCCTTAAAAGCGCCAGGATTGTTTGTGATTTGATCGAGGAATAGTTTGATCTTTACGGCATATTTAATTCTGATAAAAAATATTTTTTCACGCTACCATGGTTATAGGCAGTAAATCATATAAAACCGGTTTATCCATTTTCAAAAATAAACTTTTTTGGTCCTTGTTTATTTTGATACTGGTTCATGCTGCGGGTGCGATTGGTATGGCATTTTATGATACCAAGCTTTTTTCAGCAATGACGCCATATAACCTAATGCTCATGTTCATCTTGCTGATTTGGAATGAAGAGCTAAAAAACAGGCGTTTTCTGAGTGCTTTTCTCATTGCCTTTTATGTTGGTTTATTTGCAGAATTGATTGGAGTAAACACGCAAATATTATTTGGAAATTATTCTTACGGAACTGTATTGGGATTGAAGTTCATTGGCGTTCCAATACTGATTGGTGTGAATTGGTTTATTATTGTTTTTTCAGCTCATCAACTTGCCGGATATTTATTGAAAAAATACTCTTTCAATAGGCATAATTCAAAGAGTAATTCTAGTGCATTTATCACACAAGCACTTTTAGCTGCACTATTTGCTGTCTTATTTGATTGGTTGATGGAACCTGTGGCATTAAAGCTTGGTTTTTGGTTTTGGAAGGACAACATGATTCCCTTTTTCAACTATACATGCTGGTTCATCTTTTCGCTTTTAATTTCTCTTTCATTCTATCTTTTGGCGATCAAAGAGACGAACCGATTTGCTCCATTTTTATTTTTAGTCCAATCGGCTTTTTTTATTTTTCTCAGGGTATATTTGAAATGAGGCTCCTAAAAATGTATTATGGTATAATTTCAAATGTGAGCCTAACAATTATATTTTAGTTTCCCCAAAAGGATCTTACTTTAACCCATGTTTATGAATTCAAATAGTAAGCAGGTTTCATTCAATGCGTCTTTGACCAATATATGGGCTGTATTTCCCGATGAGTTCATTTCAGTCTGGGATGCTGAAACATTAGAGCTGGCTTATTTCAATGATGCTTACAACCAATTTTTTGGTTATCAAGCCAAAAAAGAATTTGCTGAGCAGTACACCTTTTTTGGCTGTAGAAAAAATGCCTTGAACAGCGATATTTCCGAATTAATTTTGGGTATAATCAAACAGAACAGAAGTTGGAAAGAAGAAGTTTTGTTTCAAAAAAAGAATGGTGAAATTTATTTGGGAAAACTGGACATTGCTTCTTTTATGTTTGATGGCCGAGATCATTTTTTACAACGCATCATAAATATAGACAGCCAGCGTATTTTCTCTGAAAATCTCTTTAGAGAGATTAAAAAATTTGAAGCCCTTTTTGAGTATGCCACACTTCCAATACTGCTTGTCAATAAATCCGGTTCTATTATTCTTGCTAATGGACAAGCATTGAATTTATTTGAATATACGGAAAGTGAAATGTCGCTACTGAGAGTCGAGGATCTTATGCCGATGAAATTTAGGTCAAGGCACATGTCACATCGCGAAGGTTATTTAAATGTTCCTCAGACAAGAATGATGGGTGCAGGAATGGAATTGAGTGCCGTTAAAAGATCTGGATTCGAATTTCCTGTTGAAATCAGTTTAGGGCACTATGCCATTGATGACGAAACTTACACAATTGCATTCATTCTAGATATTACCGATAGAAAAGAAATTGAGTTTACGCTAAGAAACCAAGCGTCAGAAATGGAACAAGCCAAGGTTGAGATTGAAAAACTTAATCAAGATCTTGAAAACAAAGTTGATCAGCGAACCAAGGAATTGATGGATATCATGATGAAGCTCGAGAAATCAAGGGATGAGCTAACAACAGCTCTAAGTAAAGAGCGTGAGTTGAGCGATCTAAAATCCAGATTTGTTTCGATGGCCTCCCATGAATTCAGAACTCCGCTTAGTACGATCCAATCCTCTGTATCACTGATTGGTAAATACAATGAAAGCCACGATCAGGAAAAACGCATGAAGCACATTCTAAGGGTTCATTCTGCTGTAAGCAACCTAACTGACATTTTAAATGACTTCCTTTCAATTGGCAAAATTGAAGAAGGGAAGATATCAAGCCATAAAGACCTATTCAACTTACCTGAACAGATAAATCGCATTTTGACTGAGATAAGTTCAATTTTGAAGACCGGTCAAAAAATAAATTATGAGCATGAAGGTGAAATGGTGGTTGAGTTGGATCATTCACTTACAAGTAATATCATGATTAATATGTTGTCAAATGCCTCCAAATTTTCATTTGATAACTCAGTAATAGATGTTAGAAGCGCTGTGCTTGATAATCAAATTATAATTTCAATCCAAGATAACGGTGTGGGTATTGCAGAAGAAGACAAAAAGCATTTGTTTGAAAGATTTTTCAGGGGTAAAAATGTAGTGAATATTAAGGGAACCGGTCTTGGTCTTCATATTGTTTCTAAGTATATAGAAATTATGAATGGATCAATAGAAGTTGAAAGTGAACTTGAAAAGGGGACAAAATTTATCATAAAATTTAACATATGAACACCATTTTACTTATTGAAGACAATCTTGAAATCCGTGAAAATACAGCAGAGATTTTAGAGTTGGCGAATTACAATGTAATCACAGCTGAAAACGGGAAAATCGGAATAGAGAAGGCCAATGAATTTGAGCCCGATGTTATTGTTTGCGATATCATGATGCCAATATTAGATGGTTATGGGGTCTTGCACTTGTTGAATAAAAATGAAAAATTGAAGGATACTCCCTTTGTCTTTCTTACTGCTAAAACAGAAAGGCATGATTTTCGAAAAGGGATGGAAATGGGAGCCGACGATTATATTACCAAGCCCTTCACGGAACTGGAGTTGCTTAATGCGATTGAACTGAGGCTTAAAAAAATGGATGTCCTCAAAAAAAGATATGAAAATGGCAATGCAGGATTAGCTGACCTTCTTATTGATGCTGGTCGTCAAGATGTATTGCAAGAGTTGTCTTCAAATAGAAATATCAATATATACAAACGCAAGCAAATCATTTATAATGAAGGAAATCATCCCAACCGTTTATTTTATGTTCAAAAAGGGAAGGTAAAGCTCTATAAATCAAATGATGACGGCAAAGACTTAACAATTGGGTTATATGGACCTGGAGATTATTTTGGATTTATGCCCTTGTTGGATAATACCATTTATAAGGAGACGGCTGAAGCCATGGAAGATTCAGATATTGCAATTATTCCTCGAGAGGAATTTGACATATTAATCAAAGAAAATCCATTTGTAGTAAAAAAATTCTTACAGATTTTGGCTGGAAATATATCTGAAAAGGAGAACCAGTTACTGGGATTGGCTTATAATTCACTTCGCAAAAGGGTTGCTGACTCTTTGTTGATGTTAAAGCGAAAATTTGGTGAAGGACAGGAACAATTTTCCATTCATATTTCAAGGGAAGACCTTGCAAACATTGCAGGTACTGCAACAGAATCCTTAATTCGTACGTTAAGTGATTTTAAGGCAGAGAAAATGATTGATATTAAAGATGGCTACATCTTTCTTACGAACGAGAAAAAGCTGTCAAATCTTTTTAATTGATAGAATCGTTGCTTGATTCCAATGTAGAGAGGAAAGTATTATAGTCCTTTTTCAGGACATCAAGAGCCTGCTCAAGTCGCTCCATGTCGATCCTATGTCCTAAGTGGGTCAACTTCATTTCTTTCAGTGAAACTTTAGGATCTTTTTTATTGTATAAATACCATTTTTTGTACTCGATTTCCAGGTCATTTATCAAATGTTCAAAAACATCATCTTTAATACAAAACCTGTCTTGAAAATGTTCAGCAATAGCGAGGGTTTCCCTGTCTTGAATTTGATACATCACTTCTGAAAGCCTTGTTTTCATGATGGTGTTCTCCTGGATTAAAAATTCTACTAATCGAATCCAGCTTTTATTTTCAAATAAATAATGTGAATTTGTATCTTGAGACATCTTTTTTTGAACTATCATGGATTTGTAATTTAAAATCCTGCCTGCACAGCAGGCAGGATTCAAGTTCATTAATGTACCGCGATTGACTTATGCGATGTTTTTTTTGCCTCTTCTTTTTTCGGTAGCAGAAGCTTTAGCTCGCCATTCACATAGGTGGCATCAATTTTTGAAGCATCAATGTTATCCGGCAATGTGAATGAACGCGAAAATGATGTATAACTGTACTCCTTTCTTGTATAATCTTCCTCTTTTTCCTCTTTCTTTTCATCCTTTTCAGCACTGATAGTAACCATTGTGCCGTTTACGTCAACCTTAAAATCATTCTTTTCCAAACCTGGTGCAGCCATTTTTATTTCGTATTGGTCATCGGTTTCCTTTATATTAACTGCAGGCAGCTGGTTAATAGAACCCCATCGGTCATCCAACCATTGGTTCCAAGGTTTAAAAAAGTCATCAAATACAGTAGCTGGTTTCAATAGACTTGGTCTAAGAAGTGTTCTTCCATTTCCTGACATAGTTGTAGATTTTTGATTGATAAATAGATTTTGCTAAACAAATCTATTCTGGTTCTAATTTTTTTCAAATAACAGTACTCAT
>CANJEF010000049.1 GCA_947472965.1 Sphingobacteriales bacterium | reverse complement strand
TGGCAGTTTTGCCAAAGCAGGATCTTTGAAAGCCAAGACCTCCCTTGGATTATAATCCAGGTTCTTGCCATTTTTATAACGCAAATTTGAAGTGGTTTGCCGATCAGCCAACACCTTGATGGCGCTATTCACCTTTATACTTCCATGATCGGAACAGAGAATAATATTTATTTTTTTATCCACTACTTTTCTCAATAAATTCATCAAGGGGGAATGATTAAACCAGCTTAGTGTTAAGCTCCTATACGCTGCCTCATCGGAGGCCAACTCCCTCAGCACATCACTTTCAGTTCGAGCATGACTTAACATATCAACAAAATTATAGACGATTATAGCAAGCTGATTTTCCAATAAATTATGTGCATTCTCAGCTAACTTAACTGCCTCAGAGTGATTGGTGATTTTATGGTAAACCATTTTTACGTCATTTCGCCCAAGTGCCATTAGCTGTTGTTGCAAAAAAAACTCTTCATTGTTATTTTTTCCATCTTCGTCTACATCGGACTTCCATTTATCTGGAAAATTCTTTTCCATCTCCAATGGTGTTAATCCCGAAAAAATTGCATTTCTGGCATATTGGGTTGTGGTTGGCAAGATTGAAAAATAGCAATCCTCTTGATTGATCCGAAACATTTCCGAAAGAGCTGGTTCTATAAATTTCCATTGGTCAAATCGAAGGTTGTCTATTATCAACCATATCAGGGTTTCGTTTTTTTCAAGACCAGGCAAAACCTTTTGTTGAAAAATTTGATGACTCATTGTAGGTGCATTCAAATCCACATCCTGAATCCACGAGGCATAATTTTTTGAAATAAACTTGAAGAAAGATTTATTGGCAGCTTTTTTATTTGAAAGGTGGATCTCCATCATTTCATTGTTCCTGCTCTTTTCAATTTCTAGTTCCCAGAAAATTAATTGTCGGTAAAAATCTGCCCAGCTTTTGTGATCTGCTTCATTGTTCACACTATCAAAAAGCAAGCGAAATTGTTCCTGATAAAGCTGTGTCGTTTTCTCAGAAACCAGTCGTTTATTTTCAAGCATTTTTTTAAGCACCAACAAAATTTGACTAGGGCTCACAGGCTTAATGATATAATCGCTTATTTGAGAACCAATGGCCTCATCCATTAATGTTTCCGTTTCATTTTTCGTTACCAACACGATTGGCAATCTTGGATACAATGCCTTGATTCCTGAAAGGGTTTCCAATCCACTCATGCCGGGCATGGATTCATCCAGCAATACCAAGTCGGGAGGATTAGTGACAATAAACTCCAATGCGTCATATCCATTGGTGAACGTTTTCAATGCATAGCCCTTCTGTTCAAGAAAACGCCTATGCGCTTCAAGACTTTCCATTTCATCATCTACCCAAATAATAAAGGCTGTGGACATATTAAATTATTGAAGGAAATCTGGTTCGAAGAACCTGAATAAAGTTAGTTAATCCATTTTCAGGTTCATACCTTTGCATTTGACAAATATACAGTTAACCCCATTATCCCTAAATGGCATTCAGAAAGATTATCAATGACCCGGTTTATGGTTTCATCACCATCAATGACCCGCTTATTTACAGGATCATTTCACATGAATGGTTCCAACGACTCAGGCGAATCAACCAAATGGCGATGTCATATCTTGTCTACCCCGGTGCAGTCCACTCTCGCTTGCATCATGCGTTAGGAGCCTACCACCTCATGCACAATGCTATTTACGAGCTACGTAACAAGGGAATCGATATTAGCATTGAAGAAGAACAGGCCGCTAAGATCGCCATTCTCTTGCATGATATCGGTCATGGACCATTTTCACATGCACTGGAATCCATGCTCGTGAAAGACCTTGAGCATGAAACGCTTTCGGCCATGATTATGAATGAGCTCAACCTGCAAATGGAAGGCAAATTATCAATGGCCATCGCGGTATTCAAAAATACCCATCCAAAAAAATTCCTGCATCAGTTGGTCAGTGGACAATTGGATGTTGACAGGATGGATTACCTCACGAGAGACAGTTTTTTTTCTGGAGTAATTGAAGGGATGATTGGGTACGATAGAATCATCAAGATGCTTACCGTTCATCAGGGCGAACTCATGGTGGAAGAAAAAGGAATTTATTCCATTGAGGAATTCCTGGTTTCCAGGAGGTTGATGTATTGGCAGGTATACCAGCACAAAACAGTACTTAGCGCAGAAATGACGCTTATTAAAATACTTGAAAGGGCAAAGTGGCTTCATATAAACTCACCTGGTATCATTGACGCTGGTGATCGGCTCAATCAATTGCTTTTTCAGGATATTGAATTACCCGAAAAAACACGGCTGGAAATCTTTTGTGAACTGGACGACAGTGATGTGATTAATGCAATCAAAAGCTGGAAAGCACATTCTGATAAGGTGATTTCAACACTGTGCAAATCACTCCTGAACAGAAAATTATTGAAGCTTAGACTTCAGTCAGAACCTATACAAGAATTTGAAATCAAGTCCAAAAGAGAAGAAGTTTCAACGTTATTGGGGATTTCACTGGACGATGCCAACTTTCTTGTATTCAAGGGTGAAGCTGAAAACAACCTATACGATCCAAACAATGAAAAGATCAACATCTTGTTCAAGGATGGCAGGGTTTCCGATATATCACAGGTTGATTCACCGCTCATCCATCAAAACCTATCTGGTCCTGTAAAAAAATTTTACATTTGTTTCTACCAATAGGTGTTTTTGATTCATGCCTTTTTAAAATACCCTAACCGAAAGGACTTTATCAATCGGCTGGGTTAAACCAAATATGATGGAATTTTCCGTTCAACAAATAGCATTGCTTATTGGAGGCAAGATAGAAGGCAATGCTGATGCAGTTGTTTCATCTTTCGCAAAAATTGAAGAAGCTTCTAGCAATGACCTTGCTTTTCTCGCCAATCCAAAATACGAAGAGTATCTCTACAACACCAAGGCTGGTGTAGTAATCATTGGAGAAGACTTGGTCTTAAAATCCATTGTAAACACATCATTGGTGAGGGTAAAAGATCCGTATGCATCCTTTGCTTCCCTCATGCAAACTTACCAACAGATGGTTGCAGAAAAAATGGTAGGAATTCAAGATCCTTCGTTTATTGACAAGTCCGCCAAGATCGGAGAACATATTTTTATTGGTGCTTTTGCTTTCATTGGTGAAAATGCCACCATCGAAGACGGAGCCAAAATATATCCCCAAGTGTATATCGGAAAAAATGTATCCATTGGTAAAAAATCCACCATTCATCCCGGTGTGAAAATTTATGACAACTGTATCATTGGGGAAGGGGTGATTATTCATGCAGGAACAATAATAGGAAGTGATGGGTTTGGCTTTGCCCCTAAAAAAGACGGCAGCTATTTAAAGGTTCCCCAAATGGGCAATGTGGTGATAGAAGATAATGTTGAAATTGGTGCAAACACTTGTATTGACCGTGCTACCATGGGGTCAACAATAATACGAAAGGGCACCAAATTGGACAACCTTCTACAGGTTGCACACAATGTGGAAATAGGAGAAGACAGTGTTATAGCCGCCCAAACTGGCATTAGCGGATCCACAAAAATCGGGAAAAGGGCTATGATCGGAGGCCAAGTTGGAATTGTTGGTCACATCACCATTGCAGAGGGGGTTAAAGTTGGTGCTAAAAGTGGGATAAATGGAAATGTTACAGAAAAAAATAAGGCATTAAATGGTACACCCGCATTTGATCACTTGGCATCGTTGCGTTCCCTTTCGGTTTTCAGAAAGCTTCCTGCCTTATCAAAAAAAATTGATGAAATTGAAACCTTGTTGAACACCCTAGCCGCGGACAGAAAAGAAAGCGACTAGGTTGTTTTAGTCAATTCAAAGACAACGGATTAACCCAATGTCAAGCACCAATCAACCTACTAAAAATGGCTTATCTTCGCCATCAATTCATCGAGATGAGAGAAAAATTCAATCCAGACAAACAACATACCATTACCAATACCGAAAGCATCTCCGGAACTGGACTGCACACAGGTATATTGGTGGATATGGTATTGAACCCCGCTAATCCGGGTTTTGGCATTCAGTTCAAAAGAGTTGACTTACCAAACGAGCCTGTCATAAAAGCCGACTGTGACCTTGTAACAGATACTTCAAGAGGAACAACACTTGAAGACCATGGAGCCAAAATAAGTACCGTTGAACACATCCTAGCTGCATTGGTTGGAATGGGCGTTGATAACTGTCTCATTGAAATAAATGGTCCTGAAATTCCTATTATGGATGGAAGCTCTCAACCCTTTGTTCAATTGATTGAAAAGGCAGGAGTTGAGGAGCAGGAAGCTGCAAAACATTGGTATACCATTGATACGAATATCTCATACTATCATGAGGAAAAAAGAGTTGAGATGGTGGCCATGCCAGCCATGGAGTATAAGATCACAACGTTGATTGACTTTAATAGTCCTGTTTTAGGTACACAACATGCAGGCCTCAAGGATATTAGTGAATTCAAAAATGAGATTGCCAGTTGCAGAACATTTTGTTTTCTACATGAATTAGAAACTTTGTTGGCACTTGACCTGATTAAAGGAGGTGATATCAACAACGCCATTGTGGTGGTTGACAAGCCTGTTGGGGATGAGGAGATGGAGCGATTGGCCAAAATATTCAAAAAAGATACGATCGAGGTTGAAAATGGCGGATATCTTAACAACCTCGAATTGCGGTTCCCCAACGAACCGGCACGTCATAAACTCTTGGATGTAATAGGTGACTTAGCGTTGATTGGCTATCCCATCAAAGCCCATATTATTGCGAATAGACCCGGGCACTTTTCAAATATTGAATTCGCGAAAGCAATCAAAAATTACATCAAGAAGAATAAGCACGTAAAGAATATTCCTGTTTATGATCCTACACAGGCGCCTGTTTACAACACACAACAGATTGAAAAAAAACTCCCTCACCGCTTTCCTTTCCTGTTAGTTGACAAGGTGATTGAGCTTTCTGATACGCACATTGTGGGAATAAAAAACGTTACTTTTAATGAGCCTTTCTTTGCAGGTCATTTTCCTGGAAATCCAGTCATGCCCGGCGTTTTACAGGTTGAGGCCCTGGCACAGTGTGGCGGAATTTTAGCTATCAATGCGTTACCCCCAGGAGAATATGACACTTATTTTGTAAAAATCGACAACTGCAAATTCAAACAAAAAGTGATTCCGGGAGATACCATGATATTAAAATTAGAACTGGCCGGTCCAATCAGAAGAGGCATCTGTGAAATGAATGGGACTGTCTATGTTGGCAATAAAATAACCACAGAGGCTGTGTTGATGGCTCAATTGGTGAAAAGGGAAAGCACAAACCAATAAACCCCAATTTATGATTCATCCGCATACATATATCCACCACAATGCACGCATTGCCACCAATGTAAAAATTGATCCCTTTTCTGTGATACATCAAAACGTTGAAATTGGTGAAGGCACTTGGATAGGCAGCAATGTAACTATCATGGATGGTGCGAGAATTGGAAAGAACTGCAGGGTATTTCCCGGAGCCGTTATTTCTGCATCGCCCCAAGACCTCAAATTTGAAGGAGAAGAAACCATTGTAGAAGTTGGTAACGATACGACCATCAGGGAATTCGTAACAATTCATCGTGGCACAAAGGATAGGTGGAAAACCACTGTAGGCAACAATTGCCTTATCATGGCTTATAGCCACATTGCGCATGACTGCATCATCGGAAACAATTGTATCATGAGCAATAACACCCAAATGGCTGGACATGTAACATTGGGCGACTATGCGATTCTTGCAGGAATGTGTGCCGTACATCAATTTGTCAAAATCGGACAACATTCATTTGTTGCAGGAGGTTCATTGGTAAGCAAGGATGTTCCACCCTACATAAAAGCAGGCAGAACGCCACTCTCCTATGCCGGTGTAAATTCAGTGGGACTAAAAAGAAAAGGATTTTCGGTTGAAAAAATAAATGAAATACTTGATATCTATCGCATCATTTACAATAAAGGTTTGAATACAACCCAAGCCATTGATTTTATTGAGGAAGAATTTCCAGTAACTGATGAACGCGATGAAATTGTAACATTCGTTAGGGAAAGCAACAGGGGAATCATCAAACGCTTTACAAAAAATTCGGTGGATGAAAATAACGGTGACTAATGCTGGCAAGCGTTTCAACCGTCAATGGATATTCAGAAATCTAGCACTAGAACTGAATTCAGGCAACCATTATGCAATCACAGGACACAATGGCTCAGGAAAATCGACCTTATTACAATGCCTGGCAGGTTCTTCATATTTGAACGAAGGAAATATCCAATATAGCAATAACCCCACCGTCATCTTACCTGAAAAGCAATTCAAGCACCTATCCATATGCGCCCCATATCTAGAAGTAATTGAAGAAATGACTGCGATTGAGTTTTTAAGCTATCATGATAATTTCAAGCCCTTCATTTCCGGATTTGAACCCAACAATATTCTCGAAGAAATCGGACTTGGCTCAGCAAAAGACAAACAAATAAGGCATTTTAGCAGTGGAATGAAACAGCGCATCAAACTGGCACAGGCATTTTTTTCAGACACTGAAATCCTATTGTTGGATGAGCCCTGTACAAACCTTGATGAAAAGGGCGTTTCACTATACAGTCACTTGATAGCAACACATTGCCAAAACAGGCTTGTTGTAATCAGCAGCAACGATAAGCGTGAGTATGCCAGCTGCGGCGATGAAATCTGCATGGGTGTGTAAAAAATGGTAGTAGTAAGGGTTTTTTCTTTCTCCACATAGGGGTACCTTTACAAAAATATACCACATGGCACAAGATACATTGGTGTTCGACCTCCTCAAAAAAGAACTAAAAAGACAACGCGAAGGAATTGAACTGATTGCTTCAGAAAACTTCACATCATACCAGGTAATTCAAGCTACAGGATCCGTTGCAACAAATAAATATGCAGAGGGATATCCCGGAAAAAGATATTATGGAGGATGTGATGTGGTTGATGAAATTGAAAATCTTGCCATTGACAGACTAAAGAAAGTATTCAATGCTACCTGGGCCAATGTGCAGCCCCACAGTGGAGCGCAAGCGAACACTGCCGTGTTCCTAGCTTGCCTAAAACCAGGCGACAAAATACTTGGCCTTGACTTAAGCATGGGCGGACATCTTACCCATGGAAGTGCCGCCAACTTCAGTGGAAAAACATACCAACCGTTTTTTTATGGTGTTGATAGGGAAACTGGCTTGGTTGACTATGAACAACTTGAAAGAACCGCCAGAGCAGAAAAACCCAAAATGATTATCTGTGGTGCATCTGCATATAGCCGTGATTGGGATTATGCACGAATCAGAAAAGTGGCTGATGAAATAGGCGCATTGGTGCTTGCAGACATTGCCCACCCAGCCGGTCTTATTGCAGCTGGACTCTTGAACGACCCATTTGATCATTGCCATATCGTTACATCCACTACCCATAAAACCCTTCGCGGTCCAAGAGGTGGCGTAATTGTTATGAGACATGATTTTGAAAATCCATTTGGGCTAAAAGATCCAAAGGGAAATATCAGGTCCATGAGCGCTTTGCTCGACCTTGCCGTTTTCCCCGGAACACAAGGTGGTCCACTCGAACATGTAATTGCAGCGAAAGCCATTGCATTTGGTGAAATCCTTGACCCAGCTTTCAAAGTATACCAACAACAAGTGAAAGTAAATGCCCAAACAATCGCAAAAGCTTTTACAGACAAAGGATATGATTTAATCAGCGGGGGAACAGATAATCACCTGATGCTGATAGATCTCAGAAATAAAAACATCACAGGTAAAAAGGCACAAGAAACATTGGACAAAGCCCATATCACCTTGAATAAAAACTCCGTTCCATACGACGATAAAAGTCCCTTTGTAACATCAGGAATAAGAATTGGCGTTCCTGCCATTACAACCAGGGGAATGAAAACAGAGCACAT
>CANJEF010000048.1 GCA_947472965.1 Sphingobacteriales bacterium | reverse complement strand
ATATGATTCCAATGGCAAAACAAGTGAATAAAAAAGAACTCCCACCCATGCTAATGAGAGGAAGCGTAACACCTGTAACAGGAAAAAGATTGACATTAACCGCCATGTTTGCCATTGCTTGTATCACCAACGTAAAACTTAATCCCAGTGAAAGAAACGCCCCAAATGCATATGGACATTTTTTCATGATCCGAATGCATCTGAGCAAAAACAACAGGTAAATCATCAATACTGCAACACCACCAGCCAACCCATATTCTTCTATTATAATTGAATAAATAAAATCAGAATAAGGATGTGGTAGAAAATTTCTCGCTTGGCTATTGCCCGGACCGAGCCCAGCCCAATCACCTTTTGCAATGGCGATTTTTGATTGCTGAACCTGATAAGATGATGATTCCTTTTCAGCATACATGAAATTTTGAACCCGCTTGATCCATGTTTCAATACGCCCCTTTGTAAGCATTTCGGGTATAGGTTTCGATTTTCCCTCTTCCTTATTATAATAGTAAGAAGATACTCCAATCAGAATTGAAAGTGGAATTGCGACAACGAGCACAGTCAATGCAAGATGCTTGATACTAACCCTTCCGATGAATAACAAAATCAAACTTGTTGCACCGGTAAGCAATGCAGTAGAAAGATTAGCAGGTGTAATTAAAATACAAATCACAAATACAGGTGTTATCAATGGTAGGAATCCTTTTTTGAAATCCTTGATAACATCTTGGCGCTTACTGAGTTTTCGGCTCAGGTACATGAACAATGCAAGCTTTGCCAAATCTGAAGTTTGAAATGTCAGATTGATAATAGGAAGCTTGACCCACCTGTTCGCATCATTCAGGTTCGTACCAAAAAAGAGGGTATAAACAAGCATGGGTATTGAAATTGCATAAAACAACAAGGCCACTTTTGAATAAACGGTATAATTAATAAGGTGAGCAATATATATAATCATAACTCCTGCAACAACAAGTCCAATTTGTTTTAAAAGATATGACTCTGGACTTTTTATCATTTTATAGGCGAGCGTTCCCGTACTGCTATAGATAGCAAGTAAACTCATGAGGGCAAGCAATACAACGATTGCCCAGATCACCTTGTCGCCATGAGTCCGACTGGCAATACTACCCAATGAAAATTTCCTGATATCGATTCCTTGTTCCTGCATTTTTAGACTACAATGATTTTACTGCATGTTTAAATTGGTTTCCACGGTCTTCATAATTCTTAAATAGGTCAAAGCTTGCACAGGCAGGGCTTAACAATACAACGTCACCTTTATTTGAAAATGCATAAGCCTTGCCAACTGCATCATCTGCACTGGTAGCATCTAGAATTCTAGGAACGATATCAGCAAATGCCTCGTGAATTTTTTTATTGTCAACACCCAAGCAAATAATAACCTTTACTTTTTCCCTTATGATGTCTTTTATTAAATCATAGTCGTTCCCCTTATCAATACCACCCAATATCAAGGTTATGGGCTTCTCCATGCTTTCCAAAGCATACCAAGTGCTATTTACATTGGTTGCCTTTGAATCATTGACAAACTCTATACCTCTTACTGTAGCTACTTTTTCCATTCGGTGTTCCAGGGTTTCAAAAGATGATACTGAAGACCTAATCTTCTCCTTTCGAATCCCAAGAGTACTGGATGCAACAGAAGCAGCCATGGTATTGTATTGGTTGTGTTTTCCTTTGAGTGCAAAATCATAGATGCTCATGGAAAGTCCTTCGCCATGCTTCAGGTTCATGATGCCGTTCTTGATGAAAGCCCCTTTGGGTTGTTCTTTATGCATACTAATGGGAAGTGGTTTAGAATTGAATGGGAATAGTTTGATATGCTCTTCAATCACAGGGTCGTCTGAATTATAAATAAAAAAATCATGTTCAGTCTGATTCCTGATGATATTGAATTTTGCTGCGATGTATTTTTCGAAACTGTTGTTATAGCGATCAAGGTGATCTGCTGTAATATTAGTGAGCACTGCAACATCTGGCCTGAATGATACGATATCATCCAATTGGAAACTGCTGATTTCAACTACATAAAGTTGTTTTGGATCAAGTGCGATCTGTTTGGCGATAGAGTTCCCAATATTGCCTACCAATGCACAATTCAATCCACCACTCATGCATATATGATAAATCATAGCAGTGGTGGTAGTTTTACCGTTGCTGCCAGTAATGCCGATAATTTTGCTTTCCCCTTTGTGCCGGTATGCAAGTTCCATTTCACTGATAATGGGAATTCCTTTTGCTAAAATTTGCTGCACCATTGGGTTGGCATGGGGGATCCCGGGGCTTTTCATTACTTCCTGGGCATTGAGAATATAGGCTGCATTGTGAGAACCCTCTTCAAAAGAAATATTATTTTCAAGAAGTTCATTTCGATAATGCTCTTTCAGCTTTCCCCCGTCGGAAAGAAATACATCATACCCTTGGAGTTTGCACAATAAGGCAGCCCCAACTCCGCTTTCTCCACCTCCTAATATGACAATTCGTTTATTCACTTCCGGTTATTGTTTACCTGATTTTTAATGATAAGATTGCGATTACAACAAAAAATAAAGTCATGATCCAAAACCTTACGGCTATCTTACTTTCGTGATATCCTTTTTTCTGATAGTGGTGATGTAATGGGCTCATTAAAAAAACACGCCTGCCCTCGCCATATTTCTTCTTCGTGTATTTGAAGTATCCCACCTGAATCATCACGCTCAAATTTTCCACCAGGAACACTGCACAAAAAATCGGAATCATCAATTCCTTTCTTACGATGATTGCCAAGGAAGCGATAATACCGCCAAGCGCCAGGCTTCCCGTATCACCCATGAACACCTGCGCGGGAAAGGTATTATACCAGAGAAATCCTATGCAGGCCCCAATAAGTGCCCCAGTGAAAATTGAAACCTCTCCAAGATTTGGTATGTACATGATGTTCAGGTAGTCTGCTAACAAAAGGTTTCCGCTTGCGTAAATAAAAAGAGCAAGACAAACACCGATAATTGCTGATACGCCGGTAGCAAGACCATCCAACCCATCCGTAATATTTGCACCGTTTGAAACTGCCGTTACAATGATGATGACCACAATCATATAAAGCACCCAACCATATGACCGCAGAGAAGAAGGCAGTAATTTGGCATAATTAAATTCGTGATCCTTTATAAAAGGAATCGTTGTTACCGGTTCATTGGCATGAACAAAATACCGGGTAGTTCCCTGATACTTCACTGCTGTTCCACCCTCCGGCATGCCTTTGCCCTTATACTCGCGCATCACTTTTGTATTTTCATTTAACAACAAGGTTGCACTAATGATGATCCCTAACCCGACTTGACCAAGTACCTTGAACCAGCCAGCCAACCCATCTTTATTGCCCTTCTTGTAAGTGATTCCTTGTTGCTGGGAAACCTTCTTAGCCCTCAGCTTTAGGTAGTCATCCACAAAGCCAACCAAGCCAAGCCATACGGTACTCAACAGAAGCAGCTTGATATAAACCTTATCTAAATTTGCAAGTAACAATGTGGGTATGAGTATTCCAAGTAGAATGATAAAACCGCCCATCGTTGGAGTTCCTTTTTTCTGTTCTTCACCAGCCAAGCCCAACTCCCTAACACTTTCTCCCACTTGTTTGCGTTGAAGCAACCTGATAATTCTTTTGCCATATACCATGGTAATGAACAATGACAAAAGCAAGGCAAGCATTGCCCTGAAGGTGATGAATTGAAATAAGCCGCCACCCGGAAACCGGATTCCTTCATTTTGCAACCACTGGAAAAAATGATACAGCATATTGTTTATTTATCTAGTTCCTTGAATGCTTCATTCAAAATGATTTTATCGTCAAAAGGAAATTTAATTCCTTTTATTTCCTGGTACTTTTCATGCCCTTTTCCTGCAACCAAAATAATGTCCTCAGACTTTGCCATCATTACAGCGGTTCGTATAGCCTCTCGCCTATCAACAATCATCAGCACTTTTCTTCGAAGTACATCATCAAGTCCTTCTGTCATTTCCCTTAAGATTGCATCAGGGTCTTCGCTTCGCGGATTATCGGAGGTGAAGATTGCCTTGGTAGAGAACTCAGCGGCTGCCTTACCCATCAGTTTTCTTTTTGACCTATCACGATCACCACCGCATCCCACAACAGTTATAACGGATTCACCACCGTGTTGTAATTTTTTAATTGTAGAAAGAACATTCAAAAGTGCATCCGGCGTATGCGCATAATCAACAATACCCATCAGCTTTTCCTTTTTCGTTACTACATAATCAAATCTCCCTTCAGCACCTGTGAGATTGCTTAATGCGACCAATACTTGCTGCTTATCTTCACCGCTGCACATTGCCACAGCAAATACCGCTAAAAGATTATAGGCGTTGAATTCTCCAATCAACCTAAAATGAACCTCCTGCTCATTAACAGACATAAGCAAACCATCTAATGCATTATCGATGATTCTTCCCTTGAAATCACAAATGCTTTTCAAGCCATAATAAAATTTATGGGCAGATGCATTTTGTAACATGACCTGACCATTCTTGTCATCGATATTTGAAATGGCAAATGCAGATGCAGGAAGGCCGTCGAAGAATGATTTTTTAACTTTGATGTATTCAGCAAATGTTTTGTGGTAATCAAGATGATCATGGGTTATGTTACTGAATACGGCTCCCTTGAAATGCAGTCCGGCAATGCGATGCTGATGAATAGCATGGCTGCTCACTTCCATGAAAGCATGTGTACAGCCTTGATCAACCATCAAACGCAATAGTCTATTCAAGGATATTGGATCAGGGGTCGTATGCGTTGAAGGAAAAACTTCATTTCCAATTTGATTATTAACTGTTGAAATCAAGCCGGTTTTATAACCAAGCGACATATATAATTTATGGAGCAAGGTTGCAATGGTTGTTTTACCATTGGTGCCTGTTACACCAACCAAGTTGATAGCCAAACTAGGTTCGCCATAAAAAGTGTGCGCAACGATACCTGCAGCAGCAGTAACATCATGACATTGAACGTATGTAACACCCTCAATTGGCAGGGCAGTCATTTCTTCACAAAGGATGGATGTAGCACCATTTGAAATTGCTGCATCAATAAACTGGTGACCATCTGCATCAACACCACGAAGTGCTATAAAACATCCGTTTGGCTCAATTTTTCTTGAGTCAATTTGTATATTACCAACTGGCACATTGGTTTGTCCCACGACAGACCTAATGCCAACCTTGTATAATATGTCTTGTAATAAAATCATTTAGTTCACTTGTGTTCCCAATGTTAAATAAACAGTTTGCCCTTTTATAATAGATGTGCCAGGTTGAATGGACTGCATAATTACCTTCCCATTGCCAGTGGCAACAACATTCAATTTGAATTTTTCCATCAATTCCATGGCATCCCTCAAACCAATTCCTTTTATATCTGGCATTACCATCCCTTCTGCTTTGATACTACTTCCAACAAATGAGCTATTTGATAGTCCCATAACACTTATGTCACCCCTAATTCCTGTATCCTTTAAAGATGTTTTAAGCTTAGCTGCAATTTTATTGAAATCCTTGTTTAACCCTTTCCAGTTTGCTTCGTTCTTGATGCTATCTGAATTGCCTTCATGGTGGTAGTTTGCATAAAGTTCAGCATCCACCCTAAAGAGTTTATCAGCAATTTCCCTGAACACGGGACCTGCCACCGCCGCACCATAATAATTTTTCAGATCTTTTTTATTTTCGATAACAACAATGCATGAATATTTGGGGTTATCGGCAGGAAAATATCCTGCAAAGGAAGATTGATATTGGTTATCGAAGTAGCCTTTGTTTCCATTGGCAACCTTTGCTGTGCCGGTTTTTCCTGCAAAGCGATATGAAACAGTTTTCAAGCTAACACCTGTACCCCTTTCAACAACGCCTTCAAGACATGCTTTGAGTTGCACCAAGGTGGAATGGCGAAAAATAGAATCTTCCAATACCCTAGGTTGAAATTCTTGAAGTACAATACCATCCTTCGCAAAGGAATTAACCAAATAAGGCTGCATCATCCTTCCATTATTTGCTACAGCATTATATACCATAAGTGTTTGCAGTGGGCTAATGGCAACAGCATAGCCAAAGCCCATCCACGGTAATGTTATTTTGTTCCAACTTGGTTTTGATGGATCTGGAATGATTGGCAGGGACTCCCCTTCCAAATCCAGTCCTGAACGAGCATACAGATGCAGGCGATTTAAATGCCCTAGGTATTTACGCGGATTGGAAGCATAATTTGCATTGACCAATTTCGCCATCCCAACATTCGAGCTCAACTCAAATGCTTGCTGAACAGTAACATTGTTTTTCCCATGAACTTCACTATCGTTGACTGTTTTACCACCCACATCCCATGTACCTCCTTCAAGGTTAATCTGTTCATTTAAATTGGTTAGTTGATCTTCTAATAGTGCAATCATTGTAACCAACTTGAATGTTGAACCTGGCTCTGATCTTGTAATAGCGTAATTATAATTTTCAGAGTAAGTTCCATCACCCGATCTGCCAAGATTTGCGATTGCCTTTATTTTGCCAGTCTTTACTTCCATCACAATGCATGTACCCTTTAATGCCTCATTTTTGATGAGTATTTTCAACAAGGCCTGTTCTGTAATATCTTGAACATTTACATCAATGGTCGTGATGATATCTTTTCCGTTTTCAGCTTCTATTTCAACCCCCTCTACCGGCACAACGGCACCACCTGAAATCCTTCGCACAAGCTGTTTTCCGCTGATTCCCCTTAACACGCTATCATAGGTTCTTTCCAGACCAACGCTATTTAATACGGTTTTCCCATCTGCTCCTAGGTAGGCTCTAGAAAGTCCGATGGTCCTATTTGCCAGCAATCCAAAAGGTGCAATTCGTTTTTCCTTTTCCAGAAAAATGAAACCGTTTTTATTCTTGTTATCCTTGATATAGGTTGTGTTGCGAAGAGATTGATATTGCTTGAAATCGATATTCCTTCTCAATAGGTGATATCTGTCCTTATCATTAAATACGCGCACAAGTTCCTTTTTATAATAAGAGGCAGAATGATCGTTCAAGATGCCTTCGAGATTCAATGCAAGGCTATCAATATTTTTTTTAAAAAATCTACCATTTTTTTCTTGAATACCATCTGACCCAAAATCAAGATAAATATCGAAGTATGGAACGGAACTGCTCAACATCCTACCATCCTCACTATAGATTGTGCCACGCTCAGCATCCATTGGACGGTAAGCTAGTTGAAGGCTGTCGCTCAATGCCCTCCATTACCGTCCTTCTACACGTTGAATGTAAAAGGCCCTCGATGCAATGCCTATCCCAAATAAAAGGATGGCAATGTATACCAGGTAACTACGCCACAATATTTCTTTTCTAGCTTCCAATAATTATTTTGTGTTTACTTATTTTTTAAAATCCAAATTCACCGGTGGCTCATCTGTTTCAACCAACCCAAATGGGGTGGCCGACTTTACAACTTCCGACTGCTTTGTGCTAAACATCCACTCGCTTCTGAGCATCTTGTATTCAAACTGATACTCCTTCAATTCTTTTGCTGTTTTACTGATATCCTTGATTGCCTTTTCCACACGGTGCCCATTGTATATATAGAGAATAGCAAGAAAAGCCAGGTATAAAAAAAATGGAATGTTCTTTACCAATGACTGCTGGCTGAGAATACCCAGGGTAGTATTTGTTTTGTTATTTTCTACTTTTTTCTGACTCTTCACTTCACTCATAAAAAAAATCTTTTACTTGAATTGAATACACTCAGCTTTTTATAGCAACCCGAAGCCTTGCACTTCTCGACCTTGGATTTTCTTTGATTTCCTTTTCACTTGGCTCAATCGGCTTTTTATTGAGGGGTGCCAATGGCGCATGTTGCTTGACACCATATATATGGTCTATTTCAACATTTTCTGAAGCACCCTCTTTAAAATAATTTTTAACAATTCTATCCTCTATGCTATGAAATGTGATTAGGGCTATCCTTCCGCCAGGCTT
>CANJEF010000047.1 GCA_947472965.1 Sphingobacteriales bacterium | reverse complement strand
CCGTATCTTTCCAAAAATGCCATCAAAAAATTTATTCGCTATTGGTTGGTATACAGCCAAAAAAGTTTTTTTTAACAAACGAGAAACACCCAAATTAACAATTTCCCAATTGAAATTATGCATGGCATGAATCTGGATATTTTTCCCCTTTTCAGCCAGCGCATTCAAACCATCAACATTGCCTACAAACATTTTTTTGATCAACTCTTCACCTGCGCTGAATAGTTTGACAGACTCCATTAGGGTATCTGTGAAATTTCGATAAAACCGTTTTGCAATTTGCAGTTTTTCCTTTTCTGTTTTGTCTGGAAAAGCAATTGCCAAGTTAGAGAGAACAACTTTTTTTCGATATCCAACAAAATGAAAAACAATAAATAAAAGCATGTCACCAATCAGGTATAAAAACCAAAGTGGCAACAGGGAGATACCATACAATAGAGCGTACAATGTTCGGTCTCTTAACCTCATCAAATCAGATTGAATTGCAAACAAGCATATTAACCACGGTGGCTCCCATCACAATATGGAGGATTCTTGGTTTTCTTACACTGGCAAAGCCATGCTTCTTCAGTCTTTTCGAAAGTCACTTTTAAGCTTGCATAGGGTGTGCCCTCAATTTTTTTATGCTTGCCATCGCAAAATGGCTGCTTTTCACTCAAGCCACAGGTGCACCATGCATAGGTTTTACCCGCCTCAACATTTACACAAGCCGGCTCACATTTCGCTTCAATAGGAAAACCTTCATTCGGAATCATCTCTTCCATGTTATTTGTATTTATTTATGAATTGATATAAGTTAAAATCGCGTTGGGTAATCAAGTTAGTTAATTCAGTTACAAGAACCTGCGTGTTCACATCAGACATCCTGCTTTTTTCAATCAGCTTATATGCCCGCCTTGCAAGTAAGAATATTTTTTTATCAATGGATTTATTTTCCTGTAAAGCTTTCTCAATAATGCTTTTCAAGAGCTGAATACCTTCACCTGAAGATGCAACTGTATTCACAACATGCATCTCACTATCCGTATCAAATCTGCCTGATGCATGCAGCATACCCTTTAACAAGGCTGTAAACCTGTCGGCGCCCTCACGATCAGATTTGTTCACAACAAAAACTGAGGCCGCTTCCATCAGTCCTGCTTTCATAAACTGAATCTCATCACCCCCCTCCGGCACAAGCACCATCAGGGTTGCATCAGCCAATCCGGCAATCTCCACTTCAGATTGACCCACACCAACCGTTTCAACAATAACAACATCAACATTACACAAACGAACAAAATCAGTTATTTCTATTGCCATTGGATGAAGACCCCCAAGAGAACCCCTGCTTGCTAATGACCGAATAAAAACGGCAGGATGGTTATACCACTCGCTCATCCGAATCCGATCACCCAGAAGTGCACCAAAATTAAATGGAGAGGATGGATCAATACAAATGACTGCCAGCCTCTTCCCGTCATTCACATATGATCCAATCAGCTTATCCACCAACGTGCTTTTACCTGCACCAGGAGGACCTGTTATGCCAATTACAGGGGCTGATTTTTCAACATTTGATTCAGCAAACAAAACCTCAAACCCAGGCACTTCATTTTCAATGAAGGAAATACACCTTGCCATACTTTTGTGGTCCCCATCTTTCGCTTGCTGTAAAAGTTCCTCGAACATCATGTTGTTTGTGCCGCGTAAATACGATACGCTTCGGATGTTAAAATTATCGTTTTAAAACGGTTAAATAAAATACCCGCTTGATTGGAGATGTATATTGCAGATAGAAAAAGGCAAACCAAATATAAAGTAGCACAGAACATGACAAACTTCATTCCCGTTTTTCCCCTTGCCATTGCGGTTTTTCCGGAAGAAAAGCTGAACCTGCACATATTTGAACCACGCTACAAGCAATTGATTAACGAATCAGTGAACACAAAAAAACCATTTGGTATTCCTCTTGTAGTGAATGGAGCAATCAGTGAAATTGGAACTCTTGTGGAAGTGACTGAGATTTCAAAAACATATGAAAATGGGGAAATGGACATAAAGACCAAGGGGCTTGCCATTTTCAACACATTGGAAATTATCCGTGAAATACCCGAAAAACTATACAGCGGTGCCATCGTTTCCTATCCAGAAAATAATACTGATCCAAGACCTGATTTGATTGAAAAAATCAGTGAAGAGATAGGACTGCTTCACACGCTTTTAACTGTTAAAAAGACCATACAGGCTGAAAACAGAAGCCTGGTGAGCTATGATTTTGCCCATCATATTGGAATGACGCTTGAAGAAGAATACCACTTCATGCAACTTATGCGGGAAGATCAGCGGCTAGAGTCCATTCGAAGACACCTGAAGAAAGTCATTCCAATCTTGTCACAAATGGAAGAACTCAAATCCAAAATAAGGTTAAATGGGCATTTTAGGAACCTGGAAGGATTTCAATTTGAATAACAACAAAATAAACAAGCCCATTCCGCAACTTTACCCCAACTTTGCGAAAACAAGTTCATGAAAACGCTTTGTGCAGACCTAGGCAATACCCGCATGAAAGCTGCTATATTCAAAGATGGCGAACTTATTGAATCCTATGTGCTTGAAGGTGATGGTGCTGAGGCTATTAGGCATATCGTTGAAAAACACAACCCCAATAAATCAATTTTATCCTCGGTTATACATCACAGCGATGCAATAGAGAAGCTTCTCGAAGAAAATACCCTATTTCATAAACTGTCACATCAAACCAAGCTGAACTTTACTGTTCCGGTGGGTAAACCAGAGACTATGGGTGCCGATCGGCTGGCACTTGCCGCAGCAGCTGTTCATAATTTTCCAGGCAAAAACAACCTGGTGATTGGCCTAGGCAGCTGTATCACCTACAACTTCATCAATAAAAACCAGGAATTCCTTGGTGGAGGCATTTCACCAGGATCAGCAATGCGACTCAAATCACTTCACGAGCATACTGCGTTGCTTCCACTGGTGAATAAAGATTGGAACTTCCCTTTGATAGGCTATGATACCAAAACAAACATCTTAAGTGGTGTATTATTGGGGATGGCCAAAGAAATAGAAGGAATAATAGGCGCTTATGACGAAAAATATGGGAACTTTAACGCGGTTTTAACCGGGGGAGATTGTACCTATTTTGCACGCCTGCTTAAAAACAAGATATTTGCAGACCCCGAATTACTATTTAAAGGATTGTATGCGATCAGTGAGACCAATAATTAACAGACATTTATTTTTAGTCCCTTTCTTTTTAACTGCATTGTCTGTTTTACAGACCCATGCACAAGAAAATTCACCTTACTCAAGGTATGGATTGGGAGATCTACTTCCCGCCCAGAATATTTTGAGCAGGGCCATGGGAGGACTAACCAGTGCTTACTCAGATTACCAGGCCGTGAATTTTTCCAACCCAGCATCTTATACTGGACTTAAAATCACTACACTTGATATTGGACTTGATTATACGTCCAGAACGCTGAGGTCGTTGAATCCACCCAAAAAATTCACTTCGGCAAACCTCGTTCCATCATATGTTCAAATTGGACTACCCCTCTCAAAGAAAAAGGAATGGGGTATGAATATCGGACTAAGACCAGTTACCAGAATCAGTTATGATATCTTCACCCGGACTAGAATCCCCAATGTTGATAGCATACAGTACAAATATGTTGGCAACGGAGGAACATACCAGGCATTCATGGGAATGGCTTATGGCATAAAATCCCTCAGCCTCGGATTCAATGCAGGATATATGTTTGGAAGCAAAGAATATAGTACACGAGTTGCCTTCATCAATGATACGGTTGCATACAAATCTACCAACTCAACAGACACCAGTAATTTTGGAGGGCTTTTCCTGAACCTTGGGCTTCAATATAAAATCAAGTTAAGCAAAGACTATACATTGAAACTTGGAGCAAATGCCAATCTAAAATCCACACTGAAAGCAACCCAAAATTCAACAAGAGAAATAGTTGATTTTTCTCCAACTGAAGGACTTATTTCAGTTGACAGCGTGTTTAAAAGTCAGGACCAAAAAGGAAATATCATCTACCCTGGATCTTGGTCAGCAGGAGTGATGCTTGAGCGAAACGAAAACTGGATGGTAGGCGCTGAAATTAATGTTGAAAAATGGGGAGATTACAGATATTATGGCTTAAGCGATAAATTAAGAAATAGTTGGACAGCTCGTATTGGCGGACAGTTCATGCCTAATAATAAATCAACAAAATATTGGGAAAGGGTTGTTTATAGTGCAGGAATGATTGTAGGAACAGATCCGATATACTTCAGCAAAAATGTTGGCTACTATGCTTTCACTTTTGGCACAAGGCTGCCTGTTAGAAGAAATGTTTACACCAACCAATACACTACTGTCAACACTGCGTTTGAACTTGGCTTCAGGGGAAACAAGACAAATGAAATAAGAGAAAATATTTTCCGGTTTTCGCTTGGCTTCAACCTAAGCGATATTTGGTTTAACAAACCAAAATATCAATAATCAATCACTTCATTGTGACAAGAGTCATTGCCATTTTCGTGCTGTTTACATCAACACTTTTATCATGTGTGAATGATGAGAAAAAAATCAACGCGATTTTTACAAAAAAACTTGGTGTAGATAAGGCCACAGATATACAAAGCTACATAAGTCAGGGTGGCAAGATGAAAGCCCTTCTCACTGCCCCATTGATGCTTCACTACCAGGATTCAGGATCAAGGATGGAGTTGCCGAATACACTCCATGTTGATTTTTATGATTCCACGCTCAAGGTTGAAAGTAAGCTTGACGCCCTTTATGCCAGCTACTACGAAACAGACAATAAAATTTTCATTCGGGATAGTGTGAGGGTTTATAATATTAAAGGGGACACACTGCTGTGCAAAGAACTTTGGTGGGACCAACGGCTGCAAAAATTTTTTACAGAAAAACCCGTTCAAATCAGAACGGTTGATATGATTATGTTTGGAGAAGGGATGTCGGCACCCCAGAATTTCAAAACATTTGAAATATACAAAGTCACAAATAGCATCATTAGAGTCAAGCAACTTTAATATCTAACTTTTTCTTGCGTGATTTTTGAATGTAAATAAATCTATCTTAGAACACGAAACAACCAACATTACCATGTCATTCAAAGGAAAAACAATCTTTATTACAGGTGCAAGCAGGGGTATAGGAAAAGCAATTGCATTAAAGCTTGCCAAAGAAGGGGCCAACATTGTTATTGCAGCAAAATCTGTTGAAGAAAACCCGAAATTGGGAGGCACAATCTATTCCGCAGCACAAGAGGTGGAAGAAGCAGGAGGTAAAGCGCTGGCCGTACAATGTGATATACGATATGAAGAACAAATTCAAGATGCAATTGCAAAAAGCGTAGATGCATTTGGAGGTATCGATGTACTGATCAATAATGCTTCAGCCATTTCCCTCACAACAACAGAAGAAACAGAATCAAAACGTTTCGACCTGATGCACAGCATCAATGTTAGAGGTACTTTTTTGGTTTCAAAGCATTGCATACCACATCTCAAAAAAGCCAGCAATCCACACATCATTACTTTATCACCGCCATTGAATTTAGATCCAAAATGGTTTGGCAGCCACCTGGCTTATACCCTCAGTAAATACAACATGAGTATGATCGCCATTGGTCTTGCGGAGGAGTTGAAACAATATAAAATTGCATCCAATGCGCTTTGGCCAAGAACAACCATTGCTACAGCTGCGGTAATGAATTTGTTAGGAGGCCAGATGCTTATAAACATGAGTAGAACGCCTGAAATATTAGCAGATGCTGCGTATTATATTTTACAAAGACCTTCTGGGCAATGTACCGGAAATTGTTATTTAGATGAGACCATTCTTTCAGAAGAAGGCATAACTGATCTTTCTTCATATTCAGTTGTGCCAGGCGCTCATCTTTATACAGATCTTTTTCTGTAAAATAAACATGCAATCATTTATAGATTGCATGTTTATTTTTTGGGTGAACTATTTAATCGATGAAATATCATCCATTACATATACACCTCTGCCATACGTGGCAATTACGAGATTTCTATCACGAGGATGAATAAATAGATCTTGCACAGAAACCGTTGCAGGAAGATTACACTGCAATGAATGCCAGCTCTTACCAGCATCCTTACTTACATAAACACCCATATCTGTTCCACAATAAAGTATGGATGGATTAAGAGCGTCTTCACGAATTACATTCGCAGGTGAGTTCGGAAGATTTGAAGCAATACTCTTCCAATTCACACCTTTGTCATCTGATACAAAAACATAGGCCTTGTTGTCATCTTCCCTTCTATTGCTTAGTGTTAAATAAACCCGTCCCTCCTTGTGAGATGATGCCACCAACCTTGATGTATGTGCATTCTGTGGAATACCCTTCATAACAAGCTTGAAAGACTCGGACTCCCCATCACGCATCCATACCCTACCATCATCTGTACCAGCATAGATGAGTCCTTTTTTCAATGGCGACTCATCAATGGCGGTGATTGACTGGTGATTAATGGCATAAGGTGTTTTGCCCATCCTGCTTTTGTCATTATATGTTAAATCATCACTGATACGTTTCCATGTATTGCCCTGATCATTTGATTGAAATAAATATTGAAACCCGTGATAGATTACTTTAGTATCGTGAGGCGACAACAACGTATAAGCCAGCCATTCTCCGCGATGCACTTCTTCATCTGCAGCCTTTACAGGAAAAATGTCTTTTGACCGAACGGAATCAGGATTTGGTTTTTTTCCCCATGGAACCCGGGGCATCCGAAGATCGCTTCGCATCAACCTTCCATAAAATGAGCTGGCATATACAAGGTCAGGATTTGTGGGATCCACTGCGATAATGGTTCCCTCACCACCTGGTGCATCCTGCCATTCTTTATATCCATCAGGCTTCTTTCCAAATTCATTTTTAATACTTCCCATATAGCTTCCCTCATCTTGAACAGAACCAAGGATATTATAAGGCGTACTCATATCATAAGTAACATTATAAAATTGTGTGGTTGGGATTTTTCTGAAAAAGTTTTTCCACTTGGTTCCTCCATTATAAGAAAGAATTACCCCTCCATCATTTCCATTGATAATATAATCGCTATTTGATGGGTCAATCCATAAAGCATGATTGTCGCCATGCATTGATTCACTTTCCTTATCAGAACCGCGCATCACTGTGAAAGTTTTTCCGCCATCAACAGATTTAGCCAAAGGAACACCCATGATGTAAACTATATTTTCATTGTTTGGATCTACCCTAATTTGTCCGAACACCCAGCCATATGTACCAGCAAAACGCTCAAGTTTTTCATCTTCAGTACTCACCTTGGACCAATTTTCTCCCTTGTCATCACTTCTATATACTTGCACACCAAAAGGAATAACCTGGATGGGCCTTCCATAAGGATCCAGTTCACCCTCCTTGGGTTCACGCTTTGGAGTATGATTATCTACATAAGCATAAACCACATTGGGATTGCTTTTTGAAAAATTAAGCCCAATTCTTCCAGTGAATTTTGTTTCAGGCAACCCATTAGTTAGCTTCTTCCAGGTTTTGCCAGCGTCTGTTGTTTTATATAAATAATCCCCATCTTCCGGCACAGGATCACTCCAACGCCTGCGAATCCTATTCCATTGTGATACAATCAAGGTATTTGGATTGGATGGATCCATTACAATATCTACCCCACCTGTTTTTTCATCAGAACCAAGCACCATTGTCCATGTTTTTCCACCATTCTCAGACTTTAATATGCCCCTGTCATTATTATAACTCCATTCATTTCCACCGGCTGAAACATATACCACATCAGGGTTTGACGGATGAACAACAATTCTTGAAATCGTACCTGTGTTTTCAAGTCCCAATGACTGCCAACTTTTTCCTCCATCTATAGATTTGAAAACACCGATGCCAGGAAATGAAGCGCGAAAAATATTGGCCTCGCCAGTACCAATATAAATAACATCCATGTTTGAAGGAGCCACAGCAAAACTTCCAATGGCTTGGGTTCCCAAT
>CANJEF010000046.1 GCA_947472965.1 Sphingobacteriales bacterium | reverse complement strand
ATGAATGGATTGCTGGAACATATTCCCTCCACGCTATTCATCTTTGGAAACCCCTACGCAGCAAAATTTTTTAGTAGCAATAATAATATTTTAGTGTGCTATGACGACGAAAAAATAACACAGGAAGTATCCGCCCAAATGATGATGGGTAGGCTTGGTACTGAAGGGAAATTGCCTGTCACCATTACTGATGAAATGAAAGAAGGCATGGGATTTAATGCTGTCAAGAATGAAAATATTGAATCAGAAACATATCCTTCAACTGCTAAAATAGACTCTATTGCAAATGATGCCATCAGAAGAAAAGCAACACCGGGTATTTCTCTGCTGGTAATCCGTGATGGCAAAATTATGTTACAAAAAACGTATGGCCACTTAACATACGACAGCACTGAGAAAACAACTATGAATGCTGTTTATGACATGGCATCTGTAACAAAAATTTGTGCCACGTCGCTTTCGGTGATGAAACTCTTTGATGAAAAAAAGATAGCACTTGAAAAAACGCTGGGCGACTATTTGCCATGGGTTCGGGGTACGGACAAGGAAAAACTTGTGATAAAAGATATTCTTTTACACCAAGCGGGATTGAAGGCCTTCATACCATTTTATAAAGAAATTGCGGACAGCATTACAAACAAAGCCATCCCATCTTATTTTAGCAAAACTTCTAAAGCAGGATTTAGCATTAAGGTAGATGATTCACTGTACATGAGAACCGATTGGAAAGACACCATGTACAGCAGAATATTGACCTCAACGTTGGAAAAACCAGTCAAGTATATTTATAGCGACAACGACTTTATTTTCATGGGAGAAATCGTGAAAGCCCTAACAGGACAATCTGTTGATCAATATGCTTGGAATAATTTTTATAGGCCGCTCGGATTCAGAAGCACTGGATTTAACCCGACTAATTTTCTCAATAAAAAAATAATAGTTCCAACAGAAGAAGATCCCTATTTCAGGGAACGTCTGATACAAGGAACTGTTCACGACCCTGGAGCTGCGATGTTTGGCGGGGTAGCAGGGCATGCTGGGCTATTCAGCAATGCCTATGAAATTGGCATACTGATGCAACTGTTGCTTAACAATGGCATAATCAATGAAAAAAGATATTTAGCAGCATCAACAATAAAGCTGTTTACAGAGTACCAAAGTGAAATCAGTAGGCGTGGATTGGGATTTGATAAACCGGAAAAAGACAATGCAACAAGAAAAGTTCCCAACCCAGCCGTGAATGTCTCCTCGCTTGCATTTGGACATACTGGATTTACAGGCACTTGTGCTTGGGCTGATCCAGAAAAGAAAATTGTTTTTGTGATGCTGGCAAACAGGGTACATCCAACTGCAAAAAATCTGTTTGGCGACCTTAATGTGAGAGGTAAAATTATGGAAGAGGTTTTTAAGTAATAGAAGTCTTTCTCAACTGAATAGATCTTATAAACGCTATTGCCAATCCTAAAAACGACTTATAAAATATTGAATTGGGTTCTGATAACCACCTTGGTAGCAACCCATGCTTTCATATAATTTGGAATTCGTATGCGTTCTTCCAAAATATGTTGAGGCTTTAATGACTTTATTTTCTTGAAAAGGCTGAGATAATATTTATATGCAAGGTAAACGCCAAAACGCGAATTCAATGGCAACTGAATAATGCCAGTGTATGCTTCAGCGAAATCCTTGGCAATGTCCTGCTCAATACCCGTCTTCATCTCTGATGTGAATGAGTTGAAATCAACACCAGGGAAATAAACCCTATTCAATTGCTGGTAATCCGCTTTTACGTCCCTGAGGAAGTTTACTTTCTGAAAGGCTGCACCCAACGATTGTGCAGAAGGCCTCAAATGCTCATAAGCTTTCTTATCCCCGCCGCAAAAAACATAAAGGCACATTAAACCAACTACCTCCGCACTTCCATAAATATATTCAGCGTACCCTTCAGAATCATAGGTTGTTTTGCCGAGGTCAAATTCCATGCTTTTGAAAAAGGCCTCGATTAAAGCATGATCAATGTTGTAAAGATTTACTGTGCGCTGAAAACTATTTAATATGGGGTTTAAACTGATGTTACTTGAAATTGCCTCATAGGTTTCAACCTTGAATTTTGCCAACAAACCTGCTTTGTCGTGCTCATGAAACGTATCAACAATTTCATCAGCAAATCTTACAAAACCATAAATATCATATATCGGACCCTGTATTTTTTTATCCAATAATTTGATTGCACTGCTAAATGAAGTGCTGTATCGCTTCGTAGTGATGCGACTGCATTGGTGAGATACTTCATGAAATGTACTGATCATCAAATTGAAATTAACTAAAAAAAATTGAATACCAAAAGGTAGAAAACGACAAGCATGGTTGTTTAACTTTTAGTGTCTACTGTTAATCAAACCAGCCACAACTTCTCCGCTGATCAAACTAGGAGGTACTCCTGGGCCTGGAACAGTAAGTTGACCTGTGTAATAAAGATTGTTTACTTTTTTACTGACACAAGATGGCTTTAAAATGGCTGTTTGCATCAATGTATTGGCAAGTCCGTAGGCATTGCCCTTAAATGCATTGTAATCACCAACGAAGTCAGTATATGAGTAGGATCTTTTGTATACTATGTGATTTCTGATGTCAAGTCCCGTTTTTTCTTTCAATCGATCAGCAAGCAAATCGAAATAATGTGAGCGTATTGCTTCAGTATCGCCTTCTAACCCTGCAGCAATTGGAATTAAAAAGAAAAGGTTTTCACAACCATCAGGCGCTTGTGAAGGATCCGTAACTGAGGTAGCGCTTAAATAAAACAACGGTTTTTTTGGCCATGCCGGGTCTGTATATATCTCTGCAGCATGATCACCAAAAGGAACGTCAAAAAAAAGTGAATGATGTGGAAGATTTGGAACCTTTGTGTTCAGTCCCACATAATAAATCAGGGATCCTGGAGCCATTACTCTTTTATCCCAATATGCTTTCGAATAACTTTGGTATTTTTTTTCTAGCAAATTTGTTTCCATGAAATGATAATCTGCAGCGCCTACAACAACATCAGCATCGAATCGATTGCCGCTTTTTGAACACACAGATCGTGCGATGCCATCATGAACATCAATCGAACAAACATCTTCATTGAAATGAAAGGTAACACCCTGTTGTTCTGCAAGCTTGTGCATTCCTTCAACAATCTTGTACATGCCCCCATCTGGGAACCAAGTACCGAGTTTTACATCAGCATAATTCATCAAGCTGTATAATGCTGGGGTGTTTTCAGGCAATGCTCCAAGAAACAGTACAGGAAACTCCATCATTTGTCTGAGCTTCGGATTCTTGAAATATTTACCTATGTGTTTTTTGATGTCATTAAAGACATCGAGCTTGAACAATCCCTTTATTAAATCAATATCAAGAAATTCAGTCATGGACTGACCCGGCTTAAACACAAGTTTGTTGATCCCAACCTTATATTTGTAAGCGGCTTCCTCCATGAAAGCATCCAGTTGAAGACCAGCACCATGCTCAGTCTTTTCAAATAATTCCTTAAGTGCTGAATAATCGGCGGGGATATCCATGAATTCACCGTCCCAATAAATCCTATAGGAAGGGTCTAACCTTTTGAGTGTATAATATTCAGAAACTGTCTGGTTGAACTGGGAAAAATAACGTTCAAAAACATCCGGCATCCAGTACCAACTCGGACCCATGTCAAATGTAAATCCATCAACTTTGAATTGCCTTGCCCTCCCACCCGGTTGATCATGTTTTTCCAATACATCAACCTTCCAGCCAGCATTTGCAAGAAAGGAAGCTGCAGAAAGGCCAGCAAAACCACTTCCAATAACAACTGCTTTTTTTGACACTATATTTATTGATTAATGCTTATTGATTTGAGCTTTTAACAGTCGGCGTGCGAAATGTATGCGGCTCTTGATGGTACCCAGGGGTTCTTCAAGCATATCCGCGATTTCATGGTACTTATACCCTTCAAAATACAACATAAAGGGCTGCTTGAAAATACCAGGCAGGTTATGAATAGCTGTATTGATATATTTTATTCGCATGTTGGATTCCGCTTCGTTTGCAACTGCAGATTGGTTGTAATCGAGTAAAAAATCATTGGGACTGTTATCGAAAATAGTATTTTGCTTGGATTTACGTCTGTAGTTATTGATAAAAATATTGCGCATGATGGTATAGAGCCATGCTTTGATATTTGTTCCAACACTGTATTTCTCTTGGTTTGACAAGGCTCTGAACATAGTTTCTTGAAGAAGATCCTTTGCCGTCTCTTGGTCTTTCGTTAAAGTCACGGCGAAAGGCTTTAGATACTCAGAGTTTTGCAGAAGCAGTTGGCTAAATTCTTGTGTAGACATAATATGTGTTTAACTTTTGCTGTACCGAAGTTAGACAAGAAGTTTGTGACGAAAAAATAATTGTTTAAGATTCTTAGGTAAAAAATTAAACAAAATACTAAAGCACTGACTATCAATAATTAGCGATTGATTATGAAATCCAAATGGGATGTATTTACCCCCTAGCCCATAAAATTTCGCAAGGTTTGATCCCTGTGTGTTTCTTAAAAGCAGTTGAAAAATGAGAAATCGAAGAATATCCTAGTTGGGCGGAGACTTCAGAAACGGAGAGCCCATCTTGATAAAGTAAATAGCGGGCATGCTCCATGCGCTGATCTTGGTAAAAATCAAAAACAGTGGTTCCAAACATTACTTTAAACCCTTTTTTGAGGTAGCATTCATTGATAGCCACTTTTCGGCTCAGTTCCTTGATGGTGATTGGATCGCCTATGTGTTTCAACAGTATTTCCCTTGCTTTTATGATTTTATTCCTTTCATCCTGGTGGGCAAGGAATTTACAAGCCGGCACTTCATCTTCTTTTAGGGCGTTCATTGTCTCAAGACAATACAACAAAAGAATCTGGGTTTGTGCATTAACAAATATATTTTCAACTGCCTCTGTATAATGGTGGTTCAAAATAGTATCTAGCGTTTGCCTTATTCTTCCTGTAATCTGTATCGGCCGGGTGAAGCTGTGATTGTACTTGAAATTTAAAATAGCATCTGTCTCCGTTTGGGTATCGCCCGACCTAATCAAGTTTTTCAAATGAAGGGGCTCAAACCTGAATTGAAGCAAGTCGATCGTATTTGTTTGTTCCACACAACCCGCATTCTTATTGAGTTTGCAATCTTCGCAATTGAAATTAGGTTGATTGCAATAAGATTGTCCGCTTACACAAAACCTCAATTCGATGTATTGTTCTTGGACTTGTAAATCATATTTATAATACATAGACCCCTCATCTTCGATCTTGTACAACAGCTCACGCTGATGGCGTTGAACTTGAAATTGCCAAGAGCCAGGTATTTTTTTTTCTTTTGAAAATACAATGGGAAAAGCAGAATACACATTCCAACCTGGCACTTCAGCAACATTCATTTTCTTTGAAAAAAGCATCATTGGGCAAAGGTATGCAGTTAATTGATTGTAGTTGAAAAAGGAAAGTTATAAAACAGTAGTTTTTTGTGGAAATTAGGTTCAAAAACAAGGCCCTTTTCCCCACAAAAAATCACCTTAGCCGAGCTTTATTAAGTAAATTTGTGTATCATTCTTCAGGGTAAAAAAAGAGGACACAAGAAACGTATGAGCACAGAGAATCAAGAACAATTGAATCAGGAACAAAAAAGCTACGGAGCAGACAGTATTCAGGTATTAGAGGGATTGGAAGCGGTCAGAAAAAGACCTGCAATGTATATCGGTGATATTGGGGTAAAGGGGCTGCATCACCTGGTATATGAGGTGGTTGACAACTCCATTGATGAAGCATTGGCAGGCTACTGCGACAATATCACAGTAACCATTCACACCGATAATTCCGTATCGGTACAGGACAATGGAAGGGGCATCCCCACTGGGATTCACCTCAAGGAAAAAAGAAGTGCGCTCGAGGTGGTAATGACGGTTCTCCATGCAGGAGGCAAATTCGATAAGGACACCTACAAAGTATCTGGCGGTTTGCATGGTGTGGGTGTAAGTTGCGTGAATGCACTGAGTATAAAACTCCTTGTAACTGTAAACAGAGAAGGTAAAACATTTGAACAGGAATATGAAAGAGGTGTTCCAAAGTATGCAGTTAGGGAAATCGGGAAAAGTGAAACAACGGGCACAGCAGTTCATTTCTGGCCAGACACAACGATTTTCACCACACATGAATACAATAAGGAAATCCTTGAAGGAAGATTAAGGGAACTCTCCTATTTGAATAAACGTATTAAAATCGTATTGGATGATTTAAGGGAAATTGATGAACAGGGAAACACCTATCAAAAGGTTTTCTATAGTGAAGGAGGCATTGTTGAGTTTGTTGAAATGCTGGACACCAGCGCAAAACGGAATACTTTAATTCCTTCGGTTATTTACATGGAAGGGCACGACAAAGACTCCAATGTTGCGGTGGAAGTGGCGATAAATTACAACGACTCCTACAGTGAGCATATATTTTCATATGTAAATAACATCAACACCATCGAAGGTGGAACACATGTGGCTGGCTTTAGAAGGGCCATTACCAGGGTATTTCAAACCTACGGAAAGAAACAAGGCTTGTTTGAAAAATCCAAAGTGGAAGTTGAAGGAGACGACTTTAGAGAAGGTCTTAGTGCAATTATTTCAGTGAAAGTTCCTGAGCCTCAGTTTGAAGGCCAGACAAAAACAAAATTGGGCAACTCTGAAGTAATGGGTATTGTTGACGTTACTGTGTCACGCGTACTTGAAGCTTACTTGGAAGAAAATCCAAGAGATGCAAAAAACATCATCAATAAGGTAATCCTTGCTGCACAAGCAAGGGCCGCAGCCAGAAAAGCGAGGGAGCTTGTTCAACGAAAAACAGTACTTTCGGGCGGTGGGCTGCCTGGAAAACTATCAGATTGCTCTGAAAGGGACCCTACAAAAAGTGAGTTGTTCCTTGTTGAGGGTGACTCTGCAGGTGGAACAGCAAAGCAAGGAAGGGATCGGAATTTTCAAGCCATTTTACCACTAAGGGGTAAGATCTTGAATGTGGAGAAAGCCATGGAGCATCGGATTTATGACAATGAGGAAATTAGAAATATGTTTACGGCTCTTGGGGTGAAAATTGGAACACTCGAAGATCCAAAGGCATTGGATATTTCCAAATTACGCTACCATAAACTCATCATCATGACAGATGCTGATGTGGATGGTAGTCATATCGCAACCCTCATCCTCACCTTCCTTTTCAGGTATATGAAAGCGATGGTTGAACAAGGGTATGTTTATATTGCTCAACCCCCTTTATATCTTGTTAAAAAAGGCAAAGAGCAATTTTATGCATGGGACGAGACCCAGCGAAAAGGGTACATTGAACGTTTGGGAGGAGGTAGAGAAGATAGTGTGAATGTTCAACGTTACAAGGGATTAGGAGAGATGAATGCCAGCCAACTTTGGGACACCACGATGAACCCTGGTACAAGAACACTAAAAAGGGTTACCATTGAAAGTGCTGCAGAAGCCGACAGGGTTTTCAGTATGCTCATGGGCGATGAGGTGGCACCAAGAAGGGAATTCATTGAATCACACGCCAGGTACGCAAAACTAGATATCTGATTTTTTTCACTAATTAAAAACAATCAACATGCTCACAGCTTACAATGTTAAAACGAAAGAAAAGAATGTTCCAATGAAAGATGCCGTTATAAGCAAAACTGCCAAAGGAGGTTACATCGCAAAAGGAAATGACGGAAAAGGAAATAAGTTGACCGCCCTTTTGGGAGAGGCTAAAGCTCTTGAAGCAATTAAGTCAGGCGAGGCCCAACAAGGCTGGTAGTATTTGAATGAAAACATTTCAAAAGACAGGCTACAAGGCCTGTCTTTTTATTTTACCTTATAATTACTCTTTGCAAGCCATATTTTTACTTTATCCCTGTGATCCCCTTGCAAAATAATCTCACCGTCTTTTACTGCGCCACCTGCTCCACAATGATTCTTTAGCTTCTTGCCTAATTCACCAAGGTCAATCTCACTTCCAACAAACCCCTTAACTAACGTAACCGTTTT
>CANJEF010000045.1 GCA_947472965.1 Sphingobacteriales bacterium | reverse complement strand
CGACTCGAAGTCGCCTGGGCTCGATATTGGAAACCCGGCTTCAATGATATCAACCCCCAATGATTCCAGGGCAAGGGCCAACTCGATTTTTTCTTTTGTATTGAGTTTACAACCAGGCACCTGTTCACCGTCACGCAGGGTAGTATCAAATATGTATATTCTGTTATCAGCCATTGTTCTGAATTAGACTGTTTTGAAGTTTGTTTTTTGTACAGTCTGTAAATTTATTACTTTGATTCCTAATTATTCCCCAAAATGAAGCGTAATTTACGCTCTTCAAGGGATGGATGTCCCTTGAAAACCCTTTGTTGTCAGGCTTTTTGTTGAAATACCATTACGATGCCCAACCGTTCTGCTGATGAGCTGTTCCAATTGATTAAAACCCTTGAAAAAGGGGAAAAGCGTCATTTTAAACTATATGTCAATAGAAATGGTCCAATCGATGACCTAAAAATAATCCAATTGTTTGATGCCATTGATCGAATGGATACGTATGATGAGGAGACAATCCTAAGAAAAAACCCATCTATTCAAAAGCAGCAACTTTCTAACCTCAAGGGACATCTCTACAAGCAAATTCTAATCAGTATTCGGTTGATTCGAAATGACCAGAACATTGATTTACAATTGCATGAGCAACTTGACTTTGCAAGAATTCTTTATAACAAAGGACTTTATCATCAAAGCTTGAGATTGTTGCAAAAAATAAAAGATTTGGCAAAGGCCAATAACCAGATTACGTATTGGGTGCAGGCACTTTTTTTTGAGAAAAAGATTGAAACGCTGCACATCACAAGAAGCTTTGACGACCGTGCAACTGCATTGGCAGAAGAGGTTGATGATTTGAACAACAGGCTTTCTATTGTTGGAAAATTAAGCAACCTAGCTTTGCAGTTATACGGCTGGTATATCAAGGTTGGACATGCAAGAAACGAAAATGAAATTGAAGAGGTGAAGAAGTTTTTTGAAGCAAAAATGCCGCAGCATGCAGCTGATTTCACAGGGTTTTATGAAAGGCTCTATTTTTTTCAAAGCCATGCCTGGTATGGCTTTATCCTTCAAGATTTCCTTACTTATTATAAAAATTGTCAACGCTGGGTTGATCTTTTTGAGAAGGAACCTTTTATGATTAAGATCGAACCGCAGCATTATATCAAGGGGATGCACAATCTTCTCAATGCGCATTTTATGTTGCGCAACTACAAGCGATTCAACAATGATTTGGAAAGGTTCCAATCCTTTTATGAATCCAAGGAAGGCAATGCAACAATGAATAACCATGTTCAGTCCTTTGTTTACCTCTACTTGGCAAAAATCAATAAGCATTTTTTGGAGGGCACATTTTCTGATGGTCTTCAATTGGTCCCTGATATTGAAAAAAAGCTTGCAGAATTTGAGTTGCAATTGGATCGCCATAGGACATTGGTTTTCTATTATAAAATTGCATGCTTATACTTTGGCTCCGGTGATTTCAATAGTACAATTGATTACTTAAACAAGATTATACATTGGAAATCGAACCTCCGCTCGGATCTACAATGTTATGCGAGGCTTTTGCACTTGATATCACATTATGAGCTTGGCAATGAAGAAATCCTCGAAAGTTTGATCCGGTCCGTTTTCAGGTTCATGTCCAATATGCAAAATTTGGGCAGGGTAGAAAAGGAGATTTTTGCCTTTTTAAGAAATTCCTTCAGACTGGATCCGAAGTTATTGAAGTTGGAATTTTCGAAATTGTTGGAAGTATTGGCACCTGTTCAAGACAATTCCAACGAAAGTCGGTCATTTATGTACCTCGATATTCTTTCCTGGCTGGAGAGTAAAATAAAAGATGTGCCAGTTCAAGCAATTGTAAGGGGGAAATTCCATTCCCGTTCCCTTCCATAATGAGTTGGATATCACACTTCGATGGTCAAGAATTTTATTGTTTTTTATGCCATTTTGCCTACCTTCGCAGTCCTTAAATTTAGGGATACCCGCACTCTTTTAATTTATTGACTAGTCAAAGCATTGTTTTTCAATGAATTATGACTATGTTTTAGAATGAAAAAGAGTCAACATATTGGCATCATTTACTTGTAAAACAGAAATCTGACTATGGCTATCAAAAAAGACAACCGCCCGAGATCTTCGTTTTCAAAAATCACAATCAGTTTGGCTTCTCCTGATTCTATCCTCGATAGATCTTTCGGCGAAGTGTTGAAACCAGAGACAATCAACTACAGAACCTACAAGCCTGAACGCGATGGTCTTTTCTGTGAAAAGATCTTCGGTCCTGTAAAGGACTATGAGTGTGCCTGTGGAAAATATAAAAGAATCAGATACAAGGGAATTGTTTGTGACCGTTGTGGTGTTGAGGTAACTGAAAAAAAGGTGCGCCGCGAACGCATGGGCCACATTAAATTGGTGGTACCTGTAGTTCATATCTGGTACTTCAAGAGCTTGCCGAATAAAATCGGTTATCTTTTGGGAATCAGTTCAAAGAAACTCGAAAGCATCATTTATTACGAGCGTTTCGTTGTAATTCAGCCAGGAATTGTAGCCGATAAAGGTAAGAAGCAAGGCGACTTATTGGCTGAAGAAGAATATTTGGACCTGTTGGATGCACTTCCAAAAGAGAACCAATATCTCCCTGATGAAGATCCAAACAAGTTTATTGCAAAGATGGGTGCTGAAGCACTTCATGATTTATTGTTAAGAATCGAGTTGGATTCTTTAAGTTATTCACTTAGAAATTCTGCTGCAAACGAAACATCACAACAAAGAAAGGCTGATGCACTGAAAAGATTGAGTGTTGTTGAGTCTTTCCGGGACGCAAATTCAAGAATCGTAAACCGTCCTGAATGGATGGTTATGCAATATATTCCAGTTATCCCACCAGAACTTCGACCATTGGTTCCTTTGGACGGTGGAAGGTTCGCCTCATCAGATTTAAATGATCTTTACCGCAGGGTAATCATCAGGAACAACCGTTTGAAAAGGTTGCTCGAAATCAAGGCCCCAGAAGTAATCTTGAGGAATGAAAAAAGGATGTTGCAAGAAGCAATTGATTCTCTTTTCGATAACAGCCGTAAATCAAATGCCGTAAAAGCAGAAGGTGGAAGGGCACTTAAATCGCTAAGTGATGTATTGAAAGGCAAGCAGGGACGTTTCCGTCAAAATCTACTTGGAAAGCGTGTTGATTATTCTGGTCGTTCAGTAATCGTGGTTGGCCCAGAATTGAAATTACATGAGTGTGGTTTGCCGAAAGATATGGGTGCTGAACTTTTCAAGCCTTTCATCATCAGGAAATTGATTGAAAGAGGCATCGTGAAAACGGTAAAATCTGCCCGTAAATTGGTTGATAGGAAAGAAGCGATCGTTTGGGATATCCTTGAAAATATTTTGAAAGGGCATCCAATCATGCTTAACCGTGCCCCAACTTTGCACAGACTTTCTATCCAGGCTTTCCAGCCTAAATTGGTAGAAGGAAAGGCGATTCAATTGCATCCACTTGTTTGTTCTTCTTTCAACGCTGACTTTGATGGTGACCAAATGGCCGTACACGTTCCATTGAGCCATGCAGCAATCTTGGAAGCACAGTTGCTCATGTTGGCTTCACACAATATACTTAATCCACAGAACGGAACTCCAATTACACTGCCTTCACAGGACATGGTACTTGGGCTCTATTATATTACTAAAGGGAAGCGCAACAACGAGACTGATGTTGTTAGGGGAGAGGGAATGAGATTCTATAGTTCTGAAGAGGTTATTATTGCATACAATGAAAATAAAATCGATTTACATGCATTCATCAAGGTTAAGGCCAATGTAAGGAATGAAGCAGGTGAAATTGAAAATAAGTTGATTGAAACTACGGTAGGTCGCGTAATGTTTAACCTATCAGTTCCTCCTAAAGTAGGTTTTGTAAATGCTTTACTTACCAAAAAGAGTTTAAGGGAAATCATTGGTAACATCATCAAGATTACCAATGTACCTACAACGGCTAAATTCCTGGATGCCATCAAGGAACTCGGTTTCCGTATGGCTTTCAAAGGAGGTTTGTCGTTCAGTATCCAGGATTTGCTTATCCCAATGATGAAAGAGGAAATGGTTGCGCAGGCTTCATCTGAAGTTAAAGAGGTGTGGGATAACTACAACATGGGATTGATTACCAATAACGAGCGTTATAACCAGATTATTGATATCTGGTCAAGGGTAGATACAAAATTGACTGAAACACTTATTCGTGCCATGGCAACTGATAAGCAGGGATTCAACTCTGTTTATATGATGCTTGATTCTGGAGCAAGGGGAAGTAAGCAACAGGTAAAACAGTTGGCTGGAATCAGGGGATTGATGGCTAAGCCAAGGAAAAGTGGTTCAACTGGATCTGAGATCATTGAAAACCCAATCCTTTCCAACTTTAAGGATGGCTTAAGTGTATTGGAATATTTCATCTCAACACATGGTGCTCGTAAAGGTCTTGCTGATACAGCATTGAAAACAGCTGATGCCGGTTACCTCACACGTCGTTTGGTGGATGTGGCACAAGATGTAATTATTGCTGATGAAGATTGCCAAACTCTGAGAGGTATCGCAACAAGTGCATTAAAAGACAATGAGGATATCGTTGAACCATTGTATGATCGTATTTTAGGTAGAACTTCTTTACACGATGTATACAATCCTTTGACCGATGAATTGATTGTTGGTGCTGGTCAGGGAATTGAGGAGGATACTGCAAAGAAAATTGAAGATGCAGGCATTGAGACCATCGAGATACGTTCTGTACTTACATGTGAGAGCAAGAGAGGTGTTTGTGTAAAATGTTATGGTATCAACCTGGCTACAGGAAACATCACCCAAAAAGGGGATGCAGTGGGTATCATCGCAGCACAGTCTATTGGTGAGCCGGGAACACAGCTGACCCTTCGTACATTCCACGTTGGTGGTGTTGCTGGATCTGCTTCAATTGAATCACATCTGGTTGCAAAATTTGATGGTGTTGTACAATTTGATGGTTTAAGGACAGTGAAGGCAAAAAATAACGAGGGCAACGATGTTCAAATAGTGATCGGTCGTACTGCTGAAATGCGTATCATGGATTTGAAAAACGACCGCATTTTGATCACCAATAACGTTCCTTACGGTTCTGTATTGTCGGTCACAGAAAATAAGAAAGTAGCCAAAGGCGATATCATTTGTACATGGGATCCTTTCAACAACGTAATTGTAGCTGAAATTGCAGGTCAAATCGATTTCGAAAATGTGATCGATGGCGTAACATACCGTGAAGAAGCCGATGAGCAAACAGGACACAGGGAAAAGGTTGTTATTGAGTCGAAAGACAAAACAAGAATACCATCCCTAAAGATTCTTGCCAAGGATGAAAAAACATACAACCTCCCGGTTGGTTCACACATTGTTATTGAACAAGGAGATCAAGTAAGGGCTGGTCAAGTATTGGTGAAGATTCCAAGGGTGTTAGGCAAACTTCGTGATATCACGGGTGGTCTTCCTAGGGTAACAGAATTGTTTGAAGCAAGGAACCCGGGTAATCCTGCTGTTGTTTGTGAAATCGATGGTGTTGTAACTTTCGGAGCAATCAAAAGAGGTAACAGGGAAATTTCAGTAGAAGCAAAAGATGGCATCATAAAGAAATACCTTGTAACGCTTACAAGACAAATTCTTGTTCAAGATGGTGATTTCGTAAAGGCTGGTACACCATTATCTGATGGTCAAATTGCGCCTGGTGATATTCTATCCATTAAAGGTCCATTTGCTGTTCAGGAGTACGTTGTAAATGAAATTCAGGAAGTATATCGATTACAAGGTGTAAAAATCAATGATAAGCACGTTGAGGTAATTGTTCGTCAAATGATGAGAAAGGTCGAAATCATTGATCCAGGGGATACTAAATTCCTGGAAGGGGATCTCGAAGACCGCAGTGACTTCAATATTGAAAATGATTGGATTTACGACAAGAAAGTGGTTGTAGAACCAGGGGATTCAACATTGATGAAGCCAGGTCAGATTGTGAGTTTGCGAGAAGTAAGGGATGAAAATTCCATCCTGCGCAGAGCTGACAAGACTGTTATTGAATTCCGTGATGCAAGAGCCGCTACATCATGTCCTGTTTTACTTGGTATCACAAAAGCATCACTCGGAACACAGAGCTGGATTTCAGCAGCTTCATTCCAGGAGACAACCAAAGTATTGTCATCTGCTGCCATTCAAGGAAAGACTGATGACATGCTTGGCCTGAAAGAAAATGTAATTACAGGTCACCATATCCCTGCCGGTACTGGCTTGAGGGAATATCAGAATCTTTTGGTAGGAAGTAAGGAGGAATATGAATTGTTGCAATCTACCCGAGAGGTTATGAGTTTCGACGAAGAGGAATAAATTTCAGGGGAGCAGTTATTCTGCTCCCTTTTTCTTTTTAGTATTTTTAAAATAAAAACATCTATGAATCAAAAAGTCATCAACATTATACTGGCAGCCGGCATTCTGGTTTGCATAGTGTTGTTTAGTTCAAATAAAAAACAAAATTCAACTTCTCCTTCCTCAAAATCGGAAGTTCCACAATCCCTAAAAATCGCTTATGTTGACTTAGATACCATCCAGTCAAAGTATGCTTTCTATCAGGAGCAAATGCAGGAATTCGAGAAAAAGAAAGAGGCTGCTGACCGTGATCTAAATACTGCTTTTCAAAGAATAGATAACGAAAGAGTTGCCTTTTTGAAAAGAGGTGAATCTATCACACAAGCTGAAGCAGAAAATTTTCAGCGTGTTTATCAAGGAAAAATGCAGGGCTTGGAAGAGCAGAAGAAAAACATGGAAAACAACATTGCAGAAGATGGAATGAAAACCATGGAAGCGCTTCGAAGCAAGATGAATTCATTTTTGGAAGAATATAATAAAACAGCGAAATATAGTTTTATCTTTTCTTATAGTGCTGGAATGAATGTGCTGTTTCACAAGGATACAGCCTATAACATTACCAAAGAAATAACGGATGGCTTGAACGAGGCATATAAAAAAACCAAAACATCAAATAAATAATTGTCGAAATACCTATCTTCAATCCCGATTCACTTGAATCGGGATTTTTTTTAAATAAAATTTTATGGCTGATAATTCTTCTTTTAAACCGAGTTTGGGTTTGTTGGATGCAACAATGGTTGTGGCTGGATCAATGATCGGTTCGGGAATATTTATTGTAAGTTCCGATATAACCAGAAACGTTGGAAGTGCCGGAATGCTTCTTGCAGTATGGCTTATAACCGGTTTTATGACCATCATTGCTGCCATGAGCTATGGTGAATTGAGTGGGATGTTTCCAAAAGCCGGAGGACAGTATGTTTATTTAAAGGAAGCCTATAATCCACTTGTTGGCTTTTTATATGGCTGGAGTTTTTTTGCAGTAATTCAAACCGGTACCATCGCTGCTGTTGGTGTTGCCTTTGCAAAATTTGCTGGTTATTTTTTCCCTTCCTTGAATATGTTACCTGAAAACATATTGTTTCAGATTGGATCCGTAAAAATATACGCTGCCCAAATAATTTCAATCGTAATTATTCTTCTGTTGACATATATCAATACAAGAGGTATTAAAGAAGCGAAATTAATACAGACCACCTTTACAATTTCCAAGCTAGTGGCTCTATTTGGACTGATCATTTTTGGATTTTTAATGGTAGATAAGAGTTACTGGCATGAAAATTGGGTGTCTGGGTTTAGCGCATCAAAGGCTTTATTGAATAGCGATGGTAGCATTACCTGGGAAGCCATTGGAGGAATTACATTGTTAGGTGCGGTTGCGGCTTCTATGGTTGGTTCTGTATTCAGCAGTGATGCATGGAACAATGTTACATTTATCGCTGGTGAAATTCGCAATCCCAAAAGGAATATTGGACTGAGTTTGTTTTTGGGAACGTTCATTGTTTCCATTATTTATATTTCTGCCAACCTGATGTATTTGAATGCATTGCCATTGAATCAAATTGCCAAGCCGGAAGAAGACAGGCTGGCTGTTGCGGCTGCTAATGTGATCTTTGGTGCTGCAGGGCGATCGATCATCGCCGTATTGATTATG
>CANJEF010000044.1 GCA_947472965.1 Sphingobacteriales bacterium | reverse complement strand
TATCGATACCATCAACATTATATCCGAAAATGCCAAGATCGTTATTTCAATCATAGAAAAAGGGATCAAAAAAAAGGAATTCAGAAAAACAGACCCTGAACTATGCTTTGCTAGCATCATTGGAACGCTTCATACCTTGATGAACTCAAAGTTGTTGAGAAAAAGAATCTATAGCAAGGATGAAAAAAAAGATCCCATCACAGAACCCCAATTTAAAAAACGAGTAACAAAACATATTCAGCAAATAATCAAAAATCATTTGGTCGCTGAAAATAACAACAACTAAAAAATGGAAGCAACAACCAAAAAAAATCCTGCCAAGAAAATTGTACTAATTGCAGTTCTGCTCATAGCAGGCTACTTCGGTTTCAAAAAAATTTATTTCTCAGTAACCCACGAAACAACAGACAACGCACAAATTGAAACCCAAATTGTACCAATACTGCCAAGGGTTTCAGGCTATGTGAAAACAATTGACCTGAAAGATTACGACTCCGTAAACAAAGGCCAACTGGTTGTTGAACTCGACGATGCTGAACTACAAGCGCAACTGATGGAAGCGGATGCCGACTTACAACAATCCAAATCAGAAATCCTGAATGCACAAGCCACCTTGCAAAATGCAATCGCTACACTGGCTGTATCAAAAGGAAACGTTACACTCAGTGAAATGAGAAAAAGGAAGTCGGGCGATGACCAGCAGCGTGACCAAAAATTACTGGCAGATGGTGCCATCACAAGGAAACAAGCCGATGACAGCAAATTCATGTTCGAATCAGCTGAACAACAACTGTCCATCAGCAAAAATGAATACGTTGCAGCACAAAGCCGCATTGCCATCTTGAAAGCCAATGTGCAAAAAGCAAATGATGCAGTAAAAATCAAAGAAGCAAAAATTGCCCAGCTTCAACTGAAACTTTCCTACACAAAAATATATGCCCCGCTATCAGGAAAAATAGGAAAGAAAAATATTTCACAAGGACAATACGTTCAAGCCGGCACACCTTTATTTTCGGTGGTGAACGATAGCACTTTCTGGATCGTTGCCAACTTCAAAGAGAACCAGGTTGAAACGCTTACCCCAGGCAAAAAAGTGGAGATCCGCATTGATGCTTTTGAAGATGCAAAAATCACCGGAACCATTGCAAGCCTGAGTGAAGCCACAGGAGCCAAGTTTGCCTTACTTCCTCCGGATAATTCCAGCGGAAATTTTGTAAAAGTAACCCAACGAATTCCCATCAAAATATGGATTGACGATATCCAGAAATACCACGATATGCTAAGGGCCGGAATGAGCGTTTACATTGTTGCAGAAAAATAACAACATGTCAAAACCTACCGGATTTGCAAGGGCCATCATCGTTATAACAGTTGTATCAGCCGCCATCATGGAACTGATTGACACTTCCATTGTGAATGTGGCACTTAGTGATATGTCGGGCAGCCTCGGTGTAAACATTGAAGATGTAAGCTGGGTTATCACCTCATACGCCATTGCCAATGTGATCATCATTCCACTAACCAGCTTTCTAGCTGATTACTTTGGAAGGAAAAATTACTACGTGGTGTCCATGATCATCTTTACAGCGGCATCATACATGTGCGGACAATCATCATCATTAGTAGAACTGATAGCATGGAGATTTATCCAAGGTTTGGGTGGAGGTGCACTCCTCTCCACATCCCAGGCGATTCTATTCGATGCCTTTGAACCAAAAGATAGACCCATTGCAGCGGGCATGTTTGGAATGGGTATTGTACTCGGACCAACACTGGGACCAACTGTTGGTGGTTATATCATTGAACATTTCAACTGGCCCTTGATCTTCATGATCAATATACCAATCGGAATCATAGCCACCTTCTTATCAGTTACATTCATTGATAAGAAAGAAGGGGAAGGGAAAAACAAAGACAAGATCAAAATTGATTACCTCGGCATCATCTTATTGATGGCAGGCATCAGCTGTCTACAATATGTTCTTGAAAGAGGTGAATCTGAAGATTGGTTCAGCTCTGAAACAATTCGATGGGCAGCCATGGTTGCAGGAGGAGGCTTGATCAGTTTTATTATATATGAATTAAGCATTGATCAACCTGCAGTAAACCTACGGGTGTTGGGAAATAGAAACCTGGCGTTCACCACCATATTCACTTTTGTTGCAGGCTTTGGATTGTTCACCTCGGTATTCATCTACCCGGTACTTGCTCAACGCGTACTTGGATTCACTGCATATGAAACCGGACTGAGCTTGCTCCTCCCAACCCTGGCGGGCGTTATCATGATGCCCATCATCGGTAAAACCATGAGCAAGGGTGTGACCCCAATCCCATTCGTTATAGTAGGCTTTTCACTCTTCTCCATTTATGCTTTCATGAGTGCAGGCGTGAGTCCGGATGTTGGTAAAGATGATTTCTTCGTTCCACTGTTGATCAGGGCCTTCGGAATTTCAATGTCACAACTACCATTGATCAGTCAGGCTGTTGTTGGCTTAGAGCCCCGCGACTATGCGTCAGGTATTTCATTGAATAACATGATCAGGCAATTGGGCGGTGCCTTCGGAATAGCCATTTCAAATAATTACGTGGCAACCCGTTTTGCAGTGCACAAAACAGCATTGGTATCAAACCTTGACGTTGGCAGCGCTCCACTCACCGAAAGAATTCAACAAATATCTAGTGGCATCATTCAAAAAACGGGTGATGCAGCCACCGCTACCCAAAAAGCCTACGGCATCATCAACGGGGCAGTTGACAGACAAGCTTACTACCTATCCTATCTTGATTCATTCAGGCTGATTGGAATATTTTTTCTGATTGTGATACCCTTTGTAATATTTCTTCGTGTGAAAAAGAACAAGGAACAGGATGCAAAAGAAATGATGAAAGCCGCTTCAGAAGCACATTAAAAAATTGACATGTTATATTTTATGAAAAATAAATTCTTATTTAGCAGCATCCTTACCCTTGCATTATTTTTCTCCATTCAATCAAATGGACAGGTAAATGTAAACAGCGAATTGAAGGAATTGGTGCAAGCCTCTTTCACTCATTTTCCAAAAATAAGGGAATCAGAAAATGCAATTTTAATTGCCAAGGATAAAATCAAGCAGGTGGAACTGAACAGGCGTCCGGATATCACAATCGATGCTGGCTACGCCTACATAAAACCCAAGATTGAATTGCCTATCAATGGTGATAAATTTCAGTTTGCCCCTGTCAATAATTTCAACACAGCATTGAATGGATCTTATACGTTACTTGACTTCGGTAGAATAAAAGCAGCGATTACGCAATCCAAAAATGAACTTTCATTTTCTGAGCATAACAAGGAAAATGTCCAACACCAGCTTGCATACCAAACAGCGAGCGTATATTATTACCTAGTTTATCTTAAAAAAGCCATCGCCATTCAAGATACCATCTTGAATACCTTGAATGAAAACAGGAAAATCCTGGAGAGTCAATTTAAAAATGGAACGGCCCTTGAGATTGACCTGCTTGGCATAGAATCAACCATGGATGGAGAAGAAAACAAAAAAATAGAATTGGTATCCCTCATGCATAAGCAAGAAATTTTGCTTGAATATATTAGCGGTATTTCAGCTACAAAGGGTCATTCATTTGACATCACCCTAACAGCAGCAGATTCTAATGCACTTGATTTGAATCCTGAATTGATCATGCTCAAAGACAGGCTACTCCAAAGCAAGCAAGATGTGTCCATCAGTGAATTGAGAAACCGCCCGATGCTCGGATTGCGCGCCAGCATGGGCTCCCGCAATGGATATATTCCAAACATCAGCGACATGCGTTTCAATTACCTGGCGGGTGTATCTTTTTCAGTTCCCATTTATAATGGAGGCAAGTTCAAACAACAGGTTAAAGTACAACAAAGAATGGCCGATCAGCAAGGATTGTACATTGAATCAATGAAACAAACCCTGAACAAGGACATCAAGCAATCGTTGGCTGATTTGAATTCCGCACAAGAAAGATTGAAAAGAACGTCCAGCCAGATTGAACTAGCCAAAGCCGCTTCAACACTGGCATATAACAAACTAAAACATGGAACTGGCACCCACCTGGAACTGACTGCCGCGAACACAAACCTCCAACGATCCCTGCTGAATCAACTTCAGATGGAATACCAGGTTTGCAACGCCAGGCTTGAAATTGGCAGGCTCACCGGCACACGATTCTGGTAAAATACGTATATTCAATTTGTGCTAATCAGTCGGTATTCTTCATTGTAGCAGCCTTAATAACATGTTGCAGCCTCATTGAAACAATACTTGACGGGTTATATTTATGAAATTCATTGGCCATGCCCGAAAGGCAATGGTTGAATAATCATCAAACTATAAAACGATTACCAAATGAAAATGAACAACAATTCAAGAAGGGATTTCCTTTCCCAATCATTGCTCCTCGGCGGTGGAATCTTATTTGCCAATCAACTGTCGGCGCTAACAAAAAATGACTTCGCTAAATTCAAAGGTGTGCGCTTGGGAGCCATCACCTATTCATTCCGCAGCCTACCTGGCACAGCAGAAGACCTTATTAAATATTGTAAGGAATGTGGCATCCAACATATTGAGTTGATGGGTGAAGCTGCTGAAGCATTTGCGGGTTCACCATCAGCAAATACCCAACCGATGCGCATGGGACCGCCCCCTGCAGGTGGTGGAGCTGGTGGACAAAGACCACAGCCATCTCCGGAACAAAGAAAATCAATGGAAGACAGGATGAAACAAACCCGCGAATGGCGTGAATCTGTTTCAATGGATAAATTCGTTGAGCTGCGTAAGATGTTCAGCAATGCTGGCATCAGCATTTATGCATTCAAACCAAATGCCCTGAACGAAAACAATTCAGATGGAGAAATTGAATATGCATTGAAGGCTGCTAAAGCACTCGGCGCAAACTCTGTTACTGTTGAGCTTCCTTCGAAGCCTGAACACTCTAAGCGTTTGGGCGACTTAGCAGCAAAACATAAAGTGTATATCGGGTACCACGCTCACCTTCAAGCTACTGATACCGCTTGGGATGTAGCGTTAGCACAATCACCTTATAATTCAATGAACTTCGATTGCGGTCACTATATTGCTGCAGGTGGAAACAACACCACTGCTTCATTGTTGGCGCTTATTGAAGCCAAGCACGACCGAATCACTTCCATGCACTTGAAAGACAGACAAAACAAGGAACATGGCAGCGCCAACCTTGAATGGGGTAAGGGCGACACGCCAATCAAGGATATTCTTCTGCTATTGAAAAACAAGAAATTTGATATCCCTGTTTCTGTTGAAATGGAATACAATGTTCCAGCAGATTCAGATGCCGTAAAAGAAGTGAAAAAATGCATCGACTACGCAAAAGCAATACTTGCTTAAGAATAGTAAGCTCATAAAAAAAGCCCTTGAAATTTCAAGGGCTTTTTAGTGTGTATTATTTTAGAACTTTAGCTTCAACTATTAAATAGGCCTCACCCTGAACACGGTTCCAGGTCCTTCAATTCCTACATAGATATAACCATCTCTTCCCATTTCAACATTACGTGTACGCCCGATGTTCATCATCAACTTCTCATGACCGATTACTTTATTTCCCTGCATGATGGAACGATCGATATAATTAAACCTTAGTGAGCCGGCAAGTATACTTCCCTTCCAGGCTGGATATTTATCGCCTGTAACAAAAGCCAATCCACTTGGTGCAATAGAAGGAATCCAATAAGTCTGCGGTTGTTCCATCCCTTCTTTCTTACTGATGCTGGTGATAGGCTTGCCATCATAATTGATACCATACGAAATCACAGGCCATCCATAATTGGCACCTGATTTGATGATGTTCAATTCATCACCACCGCGAGGACCGTGCTCTGTCTCCCAGATCAAGCCTGTTACTGGATCCATGGTCATTCCCTGCGGATTCCTGTTGCCATAAGCATAAATACTTGCCACAGTATTGCCCTTGTTTACAAAAGGGTTGTCTTTGGGAATACTTCCATCATCATTGATGCGGTGAATTTTACCTGGGGATGTAGTAAGATCTTGTGGAAATATTTTTTCCTGTCCGCGCTCACCTACAGAGATAAAGAGATAACCTTTTTTATCGAACACGAGCCTTGAACCATAATGGTGCTTGGTTTTTGTATAGGGCTTCGCTTCAAATACTTCCTGTACGTCAACAAAATTATTGTCTACAATCTTACCCCTTACAACAGCAGTGGTGGTCATCTTCTCTCCATTCTCAACCTTGTATTTTGAATAGGACATATAGATCAAGCCGTTTTTATCGTAGTTGGGGTGAAGCGTGATATCAAGCAATCCACCTTGACCTTCCGATAATACATCTGGCGTATTACCGATCTTGGTTTTGTTGCGTTGCTGATCAACTAAATACAAGCTTCCTTCACGATCAGTGATCAGGTAATTGCCATTGGGAAGCTGTTCAAAACCCCATGGGCTATTCAATCCGGTTGCAATGGTATCCAATGTTACGGCAATCCCTTTGGATTCAAAACGTGCAGGACCATCTGTCTTTTTCTTTCCTTTTGAAAAATCATATTGTTCTACGGTTTTCAAACTGGCTACAATCAGGTCGGCCATGGCATTGATGTCTTTTTCTGCAATCACATCTTTCCAGCTGGGCATTCCATAATCAATATAGCCATTGGTGATGCTTGTAACAAGGGCTTCCTTGGTTTTGCCGTGCTTCCACATCCTGTCAACAAAAGCTTCCACATTTTCACCATGGCAACTTGAACATTTCTCAGTGTAGATCTTACGGGGATCTTCAATGGTTGCGTGGATATGCTTGGTTTTGTTTACCTGTGTAAAAGCAAATGAAAGGGTAACGAAAACGAGGAAAGCGGCGATTTTTTGTAAGCGGGTCATGTCAAAATTTTAGATAAGCAATATACTGAATTCAGCCATTTTATTTCAATACGCATGAAGTGTTTTCAGGAATTGAAGCTTAAAAAAATTATATTTATGAAAATTAATCAACGATGAAAGCATATAAGCCTTGTTTTTTTATGGCATTCCTCTTAAGCATGGGAATGTCGTTAATGGCACAAGAAAAAAGAGTACCCTTGAAGTTGGGTGTTGCTGGAGTAGCACACGGGCATAATGCGTGGCTCCTAAAAAGGATGAAAGATTCAGTGATGGATGTGGTGGGCATCTATGAACCCGATGCCCAATTGGTGGAAATCATCAGCAAACAATACAAGATTGACAAGTCGATGTTTTATAGTGACCTCAATATGATGCTTGACAAACTTAAGCCAGAGGGTGTTGTAGCGTTTGGTTCCACCTTCGATCACCTCAAGGTCGTGGAAGCTTGTGCACCAAGGCATATTCCAGTGATGGTAGAAAAACCATTGGCAACAACCCTTGAACAGGCTGATAAGATACTCGATTTGGCAAAGAAGTATAACACGATGGTGCTGACCAACTATGAAACATCCTGGTATCCAACAACTGAGAAAGCCTATCAACTAAGTGCCGATACAAATTTTATGGGCAAGGTTAGAAAGGTAGTTGTGCACGACGGACATATGGGACCAAAAGAAATTGACGTACAACCTTATTTTTTCAATTGGCTGACAGATCCCATTCTCAATGGAGGCGGGGCATTGACCGATTTTGGTTGTTATGGTGCAAACATTATGACCTACCTGATGAAAGGGGAAAAGCCAACAACTGTAACGGCGGTTACACAAACCATCAAACCGGATATTTATACGAAGGTTGATGACGAAGCAACAATCATACTGACCTACCCTTCTGCACAATGCATCATACAGGCATCCTGGAACTGGCCTTATCACAGGAAAGACCTTGAAGTATATGGAGTAGCTGGATATGCCATCACATCAACCAACAAAGATATGCGGATTAAAGGCAAAAAAGGTGCAGAAGAAAAACTCGAATTGAAACCATCAGACACCAATACTTATACAGATCCATTTAAATACTTTGCAGATGCGATTAGAAAAAAAATTATGGTGCCAGCATACAGTCCGTATTCACTGGAAAACAACATCATGGTGGTGAAAATACTTTCAGCCGCAAGAGAATCAGCGAAAACAGGTAAGCAGGTGGTGTTTAAGTGAAATGAAAATTTCTTGATCTG
>CANJEF010000043.1 GCA_947472965.1 Sphingobacteriales bacterium | reverse complement strand
TGATCTAGAAACAACCCATTGTGGTTGAATATGATTGTTTCACGTATTTGATTGAGGATGTCCAGTATCTCAGATTTTGACAGATCGGCTTTGTGATCGGGAATGAAAATATTGTTATATAATTTTTTCTCAAGCAGCTGGAGTTTACTCTCTACGCCTTCAAAAGTCAGTCTCCGCCTCAACTTGCGAACATCGAGATAATAGCATTTGATGATGCTTCCCCTTAATGCATCTGCTACCTTTTTTGTGATCTCGGTTGTTACAAATGGATTGCCATCGCGATCACCGCCAGGCCAAAAACCCATACTTATGATTGGATTGGCTTGATCAAACAACTCATCATATTGATTCCGAAGGGATTTGACAATTCGGCCACTTGCTGGATAAAATACATTTTCAAGATACCATATTAAGCTAACTGCCTCGTCGTAAGGAGAGGGTTTTTGTTTTTTGAAAAATGGTGTTTTGCCCAATTGCTGAAGATAGGTATTGATGTGATTGAGATTGTTTTCAGCAATTGCCTTGGAAAGGTCGTTGATGATACCAAGAACAGACCCTGGATAAAATTGAGTTGGGTGAGCCGTCAGTACCAACCTGACAGCAAAGTCCTTGATTTTTTGTTGCAGTTGATTTTCAAATCCTTGCTTTTTTACATCAGATTCAAGCTGCTTAAGCGTTCCAACCCCATTGATATCGTTCAATTTAGGAAATGCCGCGTCTTCAAGTGCATCAAACAAAACCACTTGACGTTCAATGTATTGGACAAATCTAAAAAGCAGATCCATTTGCTGCTGCTCATTGGTATACGTAGTATGACGGGAAAAAAAATCTTTGATGATTTCAAGTGGACTCTGATTTCTCTTAAACCCATCCTCACAATTTGACTGTAGAAGGGATAGCAAAATTCCTGTTTTTTCTATCTTATGAAAAGGCAGTGAGGTGAACAGGCTGTTATAGAGTTGGTACTTGATGCCAACCTCGTTGTTGAAGTTCTTCATTTCTAAGGAAAATGACTGCTGCATTGTATTTTTTTAAGGGGAATGAAAGGCAGGCAATACCATAAAATTAAAAAAAAAATCTGAATTGAAACTTTGTATTTATATTTGCTTCATCACCTAAAATGACAGTTGTTACTTTTCATATTTGTCCTACTACATTGCTGTTAACAACAGCAACAACGACTGTATTCACAACAACAACCCGCTAAGGGTTGAATATTACCATATTACCATTGGGCATCTGCTGACTTAAGGAAAAGAACTTTTCCATTCCATCATATCATTTAAAGAACATGAAAATTATAAAATTCGAAGGCGAAATATTCGAAAACAAATCCGGATATGAAAAAGCTGTTGAAATCATTAAGAACAAATACAATGATTTAGGATTAGCTATTGTTATTCCATGTGATTCAAAAACGGAAGCCTTGCTCACGTCACTTGCGTCAATTGCAGTAGAAGGCAACAATGCATATGCAGAACAATTAAAAGAACTCGAGGAGCAAATGCTAAATAATGTAAGAAGCCTGGTCCCAATACAAGCCCAAAGTGGTGTTTTAAGTTTCATAAAAAAATGTTTCAATGAACTTGAAAAATTATATACAGTCATTGAAATACTCGGAGAATGCCCAGCGAATGCGCTTGAAAGCATCTTATGTTATGGATCAACCATCAGCTCACAACTCTTCACAGCTGTAGCAAAAGGAAAGGGATTAAAAATGAAATGGATGGATTCGGGTGAATTATTTATGGTACTCGAAGAAGAACATGATAAAAATATAGATCTAACATTCCCTTTCCCGAAAGATGCAATTGAAAAGGAAGAATCAATGATTCATGTTTTTGCAGGTGGAATATCAAAGGGAGAAAAGGCCAAGCATGTTCATTTCAAAAGGGGTGGCGCAGATAAAACAGCAGCTGCATTATCAGTTTTGTTGGAATCCACTAGCATAGATTACTGGACTGGATCATCAGGAATTATGACAGCCAATCCGATTTTGGTAAAAAATGCAAGGCCTATATCACATTTGAATTATGAAGAGGCCATGGAGCTAACCCATTTTGACAGCTCTTTATTGCACCCTCCTTCCTTAACGGCGATGATGAAAAGAGGGATACCAATACAAATCAGGTCGATAAATAGTCCAACCGACAATGGTACCATGATTTCAAATGAATTGAATCCTGGCCAAGATTTCATAAAGGGAATTTCTAGTCTCAACAACATCTGTCTACTCAACATTGAAGGCAGCGGAATGATTGGCATACCTGGTTTTTCGAGAAAAATATTCAGCAACTTGAATGATGCTGGCATCAACATTATTTTAATTACACAAGGCGCCTCCGAACATTCGATATGCGTGGGCGTGAACAATGAACATGCAACAAATGCAAAACATACACTTGACGAAGTTTTCAAAAAAGAAATTGAGTCGGGTACGCTAAAGCCGATACTCCTGGAAAATGAACTTTCCATTATAGCACTTGTGGGAGATCAAATGAAAAGCCACCCCGGAATAAGCGGTAAGATGTTTTCAACGCTGGGTAAAAATGGCGTTAATATCCGAGCCATCGCACAAGGATCAAATGAAAGAAATATTTCAGCTGTAATCAAAAGCACAGAACTGGAAAAAGCCCTGAACGCATTGCATGAAGGGTTTTTTGGAAACACTAAAAAAGAGATTAATCTTTTTTTAATTGGTACTGGAAATGTTGGCAAGAAATTAATTACCCAGCTCATTCAACAGTCAGGGAAAATAGAACAGGCCCAACATCTTAAAATCAATCTCACCGGTATATGCAATAGCAGAAAAATGCTTTTGTCAAAGCAGAATATGCTCTCAGAAAATTGGCAGGAATTACTTGAGGCCGGAGAAAAGTCGAATATTCAAGATTTTACTAAAAGCATGGTAGAAATGAACCTTAGAAACAGTGTATTGGTTGACATAACTGCTAATGAAATTATACCTGAAATATATCCAATTGCATTGGAAAAATCCATTTCAGTTGTTGCCTGCAATAAAATTGCTGCATCCAGTAAATTTGAAAAATATAAAGCCCTTAAAGATCTGGCTGTTGCATACAATGCAAAATTTCTTTTTGAAACAAATGTTGGAGCTGCGCTACCAATCATCAGCACCATCAACGATATTATCAAAAGTGGCGATAAAATTATTAGGATTGATGCGGTATTAAGTGGAACATTGAACTATGTTTTCAATAACTACACTGGGAATACCTCCTTCGCAAGCATTGTAAAAAAAGCACAAGAAGAAGGATATACAGAGCCTGATCCAAGACTGGACTTAAGTGGAATAGATGTAATGCGAAAGATCATGATTCTAGCCAGGGAATCTGGAGAGCAAATGAATATTGATGAAGTTAGCTGCAATTCATTCCTCCCGGCATCCTGTATGAATGGCACCGTTGATGAATTTTATACTGAACTTGAAAAAAACGAGTCGCACTTCAAAAAAATTCTTGATGATGCCAATTCAGAAAATGCAAAGTTGAAATTTGTAGCCAGCCTCGAAAATGGAAAAGCTTCGGCAGGGCTTCAACACATCAAAGAAGGTAATGAAATGTTCCATCTATATGGAAAAGACAACATCGTACTTATAAGAACAGAGCGCTACAACGAGCAACCACTTGTGATAAAAGGAGCCGGTGCTGGAGCAGAGGTTACTGCAAGCGGTGTGTTTGCAGATATATTGCGTACCATTCAAAACTGATTTATCTACATGAAAAAAACGATCACGATAAAATCACCTGCTACCATTGCAAACCTTGTTTGTGGTTTCGATATCATAGGATTAGCACTCGAAGAACCATTTGATTTAATGACACTAACAATTACAGATAAACAAGGCTTGACGATTAAACATGTGGACGGATTTTCATTACCAGATAAACCTGAAGACAATGTTGCAGGAGCGTCCCTGCTTTCCCTGATGGAAAATATTGATCAATCCATTGGATTTGAAATGACCATTGACAAACGAATAAAACCTGGCAGTGGACTAGGGTCGAGTGCGGCAAGTGCAGCAGGAGCTGTTTATGCAGCAAATAAATTACTCAATGATCAATTTAGCAACAACGATCTGATTCGATTCGCCATGAATGGAGAAAAGGTTGCAAGTGGGGTAAAGCATGCCGATAATATTACCCCCTGCTTATTGGGAGGTGTGACCCTGATCCGATCAATACATCCGTTGGACACAATCAGTATCTCTTCACCAGAATTATTCATATCGGTGGTTCATCCGCAGATTGAAGTAAAAACATCGGACGCCCGACAAATCCTCAAAGAAGAAGTTTCACTTAAAAAAGCGATCAAGCAATGGGGCAATATCGCAGGCTTGGTAGCAGGATTGATGCAATCAGATTATGAACTAATAGGCAGATCACTCGAGGATGTGATTATTGAACCGGTAAGAAGCATCCTCATCCCAGCATTTTCTGAAGTGAAGCGCGAGTGCCTTGAAGCCGGAGCACTTGGAGGCGGGATATCCGGTAGTGGCCCGTCGATATTTATGTTGCATAAAGAAAAGGAATCAGCAGAAAAAAGTGAAAAGATAATGACAGAAATTTATACCAGGATTGGCATTGATCACAAAACCTATGTAACCAAACTTAATCACCAAGGAATACAAATAATACAATAAAAGAGAAATGCTGTACTATAGCTTAAACGGATCAGCTGAAAGAGTTGACTTTCAGCAAGCCACCATAAAAGGACAAGCTCCTGATAAAGGACTTTATTTCCCTGAGAGCATTCCTCTTTGGAAAAATGATTTTATAAACAACCTCAGGAACCTTGATAAAAATGAAATTGGATATGAGGTGATGCAACCATATGTAGGCAATTCAATACCCAAAGACATTCTACAAGAGATCATCACTGATACATTGTCTTTTGATATGCCACTGAAGCAAATCAATGAGAATATCTTCTGCCTTGAACTATTCCATGGCCCTACATTGGCATTTAAAGACCTAGGAGCACGTTTTTTAAGCAGGTGCATGGGCTATTTCTCAAAACAGCAGCAAAGAAAAATATTGGTTCTGGTGGCCACAAGCGGAGATACAGGTGGTGCAGTTGCAGATGGCTTTCACCATGTAGAAGGAACTGATGTTGTTATACTTTACCCTTCCGGAAAAGTGAGTCCAGTGCAAGAAAAACAGCTGACGGCATTGGGTGGAAATATTCATGCGATTGAAGTTCAAGGAGATTTTGATGCATGTCAGCGTTTGGTTAAATTGGCATTTTCAGATCCGGAACTGCATGAGAATGTATTACTTACTTCAGCTAATTCCATCAACGTTGCCAGGTGGCTATCACAACAACTATTTTATGTATTATCATTATCGAAATGGAACGAAAAAGCCCCACCAGCATTCTCTGTTCCCAGTGGTAACTTTGGAAATATTTCATCTGGAATGCTTGCAGAAAGATCCGGATTGCCTGTGAATAAATTCATTGCAGCGTGTAATCAAAATGATGTCTTTACACGATTTTTGGCGGATGGCAGATATGAAGTTCGCCCATCAGTACAAACTATCTCCAACGCTATGGACGTGGGCGATCCGAGCAATTTCAAACGAATCCTAGAACTCTACAACAACAATGCTGAACTGATCAAGTCAAAGGTCTACAGCTATGCGTATTCCGATAAACAAACAAGCGAAACAATTGAAAAAGTTTATGATCAATATAAATACATACTCGATCCCCACACTGCCATAGCTTATGCGGGAATGGAAGCCTGGCAAAAATCGAATGCCAATCAAAAGGGGATCATTTTAGGCACTGCTCATCCACTTAAATTTCCACAGGTGGTGGAAAAAATAATTAATACAGACATTGAGATACCTGAAAAAATCAGAACACTGATGAAAAAGGATAAAAAATCAATCTTAGTGCCTGATAATTATGTAGATATAAAAAGGACTCTATTAGCATTAATATGAAAAAATGCCATTTTAGGAACCAAAATATGGGGAATTCTCGAAATAAACTCAATGGTTTTTATTGAATTATAGAAAATATTTTTTAAATTTATAGAACACATAGAAACTTTTATAAGTTCTCATTTGAACTTTACTATCTTTTCTATGTTGTACAAATCGTGTTTGCCGAGTAGTGTGAAACAATATTTATTTTCTTAACCAAAACCATAACACATGAGTCCATTTTTTCTTCAGGCCGTACACGCAGTTGGCAACGACAACTACGTGGCCTTCACTTTCTTCATTGGTACGATGGCCATGATGGCCGCCTCTGTTTTCTTCTTCTTTGAAGTAAACAACACAGACAAGGCTTGGCGTACATCAGTTCTAGTATCAGGTTTAATTACTTTCATCGCAGCAGTTCACTACTACTACATGAGAGGCTACAATCTAGAAACTGGTGAATCACCAACTTTCTTCCGTTACGTAGACTGGACACTTACTGTTCCTTTGATGTGCGTTGAATTCTATTTGATCACAAAAAAGGCAGGTGGAACAACAGGACTTCTTTGGAAATTGATTTTGGCTTCTGTAGTAATGCTTGTAACAGGCTACTTCGGAGAAACAATCTACAAAGACAGCAGTGTCCTTTGGGGTGTTATCAGTGGAGCAGCTTACTTCTACATCGTTTACCTAGTATGGTTCGGTGAAGTTGCTAAACTTGCTACATCATCTTCTCCTGCAGTTGCGAAAGCAAACAAAACACTCGGATGGTTCGTACTGGTAGGTTGGGCAATCTATCCTTTGGGATACATTGTTGGAACTCCAGGTGGATTATTTGGAATCTCTGCTGATGCCCTCGGTATTGGTGGACTAAACATGGACATCATCTACAACATTGGTGATGCTGTGAATAAGATTGGTTTTGGCTTGGTTATCTATGCCTTGAGCCGCTCTGAATCTAAGTAATACAGTACTAAAAACTGATAGAAAGGCCTATGTAGAGATTACATAGGCCTTTCATTTTTCATTTCGAATTTAAATGGTAATGACGAAAACGATTGGGCAGAAAAAACAATTTGCAATACTATCCTGGCTCAATGTAGGAGTTGGAATATTACTGCTTCTTGCTCAACTCGTATATGGTCACCTGCCACTATCGATACAATTCGGCTACTTCGTTTTGATGCTGCTCATGACAGGAATACCTCATGGTGGATTGGATCATGTCATAGCCAAAACAACTGCGAACGTGAACAAGAAGCAATTCAAGATCTGGGTCTTTCTTAGCAGGTACCTGTTTGCGATTGCAGCCTATTCACTATGCTGGTTTACTTTACCATCTTTGAGTCTGCTCATTTTCATCATCATTTCAGCATGGCATTTCGGGGAAACTGATATCGCAAATCATAAACACAAATCACTCCTATCTCTATGCCGTTTCTTATGGGGCACAATGGTTTTGATGCTCATTCTTTTGATGCACAAGGAGGAGACAACAGAGGTACTTATTCGTATCTCAAAAAATGCACAGCCAGTCATGGCTTTTTGGACTGCTTGTAAAGTTTATTCCAACAGTATATTAATTACACTCATACTGACTAATACTTTTTTGTTGACTTACGCATATCTCACAAAGCAACTTATCTTTTCATTTTCAAAAATGCTGAATCTATTGTTGATCCTGGCAATTTCAATATACCTGCCATTGTTGCCCTCATTCGCATTGTATTTTGGAGGTTGGCATGCAGTCAGGTCCTTTGAACTTATTTTTGACTACCTGCATACGAAAGATAATTTCAATGGGGAGAGCCCAATTAAAATGTGGATACGATCACTGCCCATGAGCATCATGGCCGCACTGGGATTCCTGGGGTTATTCATTTATTGGAATCAGGTAAGGTTTACTTGGGATCCACTACCCGTTATTTTTATATTTTTATCGGTCATTACCCTTCCCCACCTCGATGTAATGGACCAGATGATTAGAAAGGATTTCAAAACTAGCGATTGATTTTTTATTGCCATGCTGTAGCTTTACAACATGAATGAGCAAAATCCTACATACCAAAATGCATTGGTCAGAAAAATAAAAGTAACGGATAACGCTGCAATTGCATTAATCATAAGAAGCTGCCTTGAGGAATTTGGAGCTAATAGACCTGGCACTGTTTATTATGATAATACCACTGATCACTTGTTTGAACTTTTTTCAACACAAAAATCTGTTTACTTTATCGCTGAAGTAAATGGTGTGGTTGTTGGTGGTGGCGGAATATTTCCGAGTGACGGATTAAGTGAAGATACTTGTGAGTTGGTGAAAATGT
>CANJEF010000042.1 GCA_947472965.1 Sphingobacteriales bacterium | reverse complement strand
TATCTGATAGCCCTTTTTTTCAAGCGAGGAAATCTGCTTTGGTGGTTCTTACCCATGCAGCCCTTACACCATGCTTATATTGTGTTAGCAGGTTTTTTTGGATTGATAGGAAAAGTTGAATGGAAAGGGAGGAGGGTTTAGGTGTTTAGAGTTTAGGGTTTAATGAATTCATCTAGACTCCCCTTATTCTAAATACAGTTTAGGGCTTAATGTTAAGTGATGATTTCTAAACATCTAAACCCTAAACGCCTAAACATTAAACCCTAAACACCTAAACATCTAAACCCTCCTCCCTTTCCATTCAACTTTTCCTATCAATCCAAAAAAACCTGCTAACACAATATAAGCATGGTGTAAGGGCTGCATGGGTAAGAACCACCACAGCAGTTGACCCCGTTTGAAAAAAACGGCTACCCGATACATGAAGGGCAACTCCAATATTGTTTTAATACAAGTCATCGCCAACCATGGCATGAAAAATTCCTTCTTAAAAAAGGATGCTACCAACAAGCTGCATAGCATGAAATTCAACAAGTAAACCAGCAAGAGCGTGGCTTTGATGGTGCTGCTTTTATAAACGGTTGACTTACCCGCCCAACGGATACGTTGAAGCATGAAAGCTTTTAATGTTTCGGGTGATGCTGTTTCAACAATGGCATCGCTATCATAACAATATCTGATCCTTCCAGGAAATGCTTCATTGAACTTTTCCATCAATAACATATCATCACCCGTTGCAAGATGATCGATTCCTTCAAATCCATTCACCTGCAAAAAAGCGGACTTGCTATACATTAAGTTTGCACCATTGCACATGTTCAACAATCCCGTATTCGCTCCCACCATGGTCATGCCCTGCAAGGAAATGAAATCGAGCGTTTGAAAAATTTCCAATGCCTTTTGGTTTTCCTTCAGCATCACTGGTGCCACCACCATCACAGCATCGGTTTTTTTCTTATAGGTCACCAAGCTTGTCAACCAATTTTTATTGAACACACAATCTGCATCGGTTAGAACAATGTTATCGTGCTTTGCAACTAAAATTCCTTTGTTGATGGCAGCCTTCTTACCCAATCCCTCACCCGCTTCGAGTTGAATGAACTGCACACCGTTTGATAAAAATCTTTTTACCTTTTCTGCAGTATCATCATCAGAGTGATCATCCACTAGAATAATTTCAACTAATTCACGTGGATAATCTTGGGAAAGAATTGACTGCAACAATCTGTCAACATGCTTCGCCTCATTTCGCATCGCTATTACGATTGAAACCGAATTATCTAAACTCTCAACCTTCAACCCTAAACTCTCAACCTTCAACCCTAAACCCTCAACCTTCAACCCTAACCTCCTCATTGCATAAAGACACCCTGTCATCACCAGTCCATAGAGGAACAACACAAACCATCCCAAAGCAATCATAATTATCATGACATCAATACATTTTTTCTTCTGGTGTTAAATTCCATCTTTTATGCGATAAATTATTTTTTGATCCAAAATATTCCCTAACTTTAATTTAGTTGCATAACTAACGATATGTCAAACAACCAATTCAAGCGTGGCGAATTATATAGCTTTATCACGGGTGTGGCTTCCACTGCCATCTCGCGACGTTTGCAAAAAAATTTCAAGCAGGAAGGTATTGAAATAACCATTGAACAATGGAGTGTCCTTTATCACCTCTGGAAAAAAGATGGTATCAGTCAGCAAGAATTGTGCAACGCTTCCTACCGCGACAAACCAAGCATCACTAGGCTAGTTGACAACCTCGAAAAATTGAAAATGGTGAAAAGGGTGGGGTCGCCGAGCGACAGGAGAATGAACCTCATCTGTTTAACCGATGCTGCCAGAAAATTACAAGAACAAACCATGGCCATCGCAGAGCTTACCTTAAATGAAGCGCTTGATGGTGTGAGTGCTGCAGACATTGAAACTGCTAAGTCTGTTTTACAAAAAGTATACGATAACCTAAAGTGAACATAAAAAATCAAGAACATGGAAACAAATAACCCAACCCAACTAGCCATGAAAGGTGCCGGATGGTTGCTGAAAGAATCATCCACCACTGAAACTTTTATTCCGGAAGATTTCAACGAAGAACAAAAAATGATGATGGACATGTGCCATCAATTTATTGCTGCGGAAGTTACACCGTTGCTCGATCGCATTGATAAACTTGAACCTGGATTGATGCCGTCATTGATGACGAAAGCGGGTGAAATGGGCTTATTGGGAATATCCATTCCTGAACAATACAATGGATTGGGTAAAGAGTTTGTATCCGCTGTAATTGTAGCTGAAGGCCTCGGTGCTGGTCATTCATTTTCAGTTGGCATGTCGGCGCACACGGGCATTGGGACCCTTCCTATTTTATATTTTGGCACCGAAGCACAAAAATCAAAGTACATTCCAAAGCTTGCATCGGGTGAATGGAAAGGTGCTTATGGCTTGACGGAACCTAATAGCGGCTCTGATGCTCTGGGTGCAAAGTCAACAGCGAAACTAAGTGATGATGGAAAGCATTATATATTGAATGGACAAAAATGCTGGATCACCAATGGTGGTTTTGCAGATGTATATACAGTCTTTGCAAAGATCGATGGAACACAGTTTACCGGATTTATTTTAGAGCGTGGTATGGAAGGATTTACACAAGGTCCTGAAGAACACAAGATGGGCATCAAGGGATCTTCAACTGTTCAACTTTATTTTCAGGATTGTAAGGTGCCTGTAGAAAATGTATTGGGTGAAATAGGCAAGGGACATATCATCGCGTTCAATATTTTAAACATCGGCAGGTTGAAACTTTGTGCAGCAACCTTGGGTGGTGCAAAAAAATGTTTGGAACAAACGGTGCAGTATGCAAAAACGCGCGAGCAGTTTAAAAAACCGATTTCTGATTTTGGCGCTATACAATACAAGCTTGCTGAAATGGCCATCCGTACATGGGTATCTGAAACAGCGCTCTACAGAACGTCCATGTGGATCGATGAAAAGGAAAAGGAACTTGTTCAAACCGGCAAAGCTTTCAATGACGCATTATTGGGTGGAGCGGAAGAATATGCAATAGAATGTGCCATCTTAAAAGTATTTGGATCGGAGTTGCTCGACTATGTTGTGGATGAAGCAGTGCAGGTCCATGGTGGAAATGGATACAGTGATGAATACAATGTATCAAGGGCTTACCGCGATAGCAGGATCAATAGAATTTATGAAGGCACCAATGAGATCAACCGCTTGCTAACGGTTGACATGGTGTTGAAGCGTGCCATGAAAGGCAGGATAGACATGATGGGCCCAGCCATGGCAGTACAAAAAGAATTGATGAGTATTCCAGAATTTGGGAGTACAGATGACAGTCTATTTGGAGAAGAGCGAAAAGCAATTCAACAAATGAAAAAAGCCATCTTCATGGTGGCAGGTGCTGCAGTACAAAAGCTGATGATGAAAATTGAATCTGAACAAGAGATCCTGATGAACATTGCAGATATGTCTATCGAAGTGTTTCATGCTGAAAGCGCCATCTTGCGTGCAATGAAACTTGCTGAGAAAAACGGAGAATCTGCTGCTGGCTTTGAGATTGATATTGCTAAAACATATTTGTATGATGCTGCCGATCGAATCAACAAAGCCGGCAAGGATGCCATCAATGCCTTCGCAGCTGGTGATGAACAGCGTATGATGTTGCTTGGCATAAAGCGCTTTACAAAAGTTCCCCCATTCAATGCGAAGGATGCAAGAAGAAGAATTGCAGCAAAGCTGATTCAGGGAAGAAACTTATAGAAAAAAAATTGGGCCACCTGCGAACAGGGGCCCTCTTTTGTTTATTATTAAAAAACCAACTGATTATTTTAAAGCACAACGACGTTGTTTGATTGATTTTGTTCGATCAGTAAAAATTGAAATTATCCCATTGCGCAAATCCTGCATCTAATTTTTTTTCTTTGCTTTCTTCCATTACAACACCTTTCTTTTTCTGTTGGTTGAGCAAGCCAATTCCCAAGGAGACAAAACAACTTGAGAGGATGGTGATCATTCCAAACAACCCTTGTATGTCGCTTGCATGTTTTTCAGGACTTACGATATTAAGCACATGCAGCAAGAAATAAGATCCATATCCAAATACGATGGTGCTGAGCAAAAAGGCCTTGTTTCCATTCTTGTTTTCGTATACACCATTGATGGTGTGTTGAATAAAAAGCGATGAGCCGAAAATGAATACAGGTATGGTGCCTAGCAACATCAGGTTCAGTGTAAGTTGACTTGTATGATCTGCGAAACAAAGTGAAACTGCGATGATACCTACAACAAATGCAATGGAATTGCGAATGGCCTTTTTTTCCTTGTCCTTATTTGTGAAATACAACAGGAACGCAAGTGTTAAAGGTGCATGCATGATACTTGCAAGGCTTTGAATAAAGGTTGTTAGTCCTGTAGGCAGTGGAATATTTTTATTCATACTGCATGCTGATATGAAGAAAAAGATGTTGGCGGCAGCTAGGGCTTGGAAGTGAATATTACTTCCTTTCTGCTTGATCAAAATCATGGCAACCGGCACAAGTATAATTGCCATGCCGATGAGTTGCCAAACTTGATTGCTGTTGTTGATGAATGACTGGTTCATGGAAAAGGGTTAGTTTCAGGCTATAACGTGAATTGTCCCCCCTTAGTATAAAAGAAAATATAAAATATAAAAATCAAGTGGAAATGCTCTTTAGGGCTCGTATTTCTACGATGACAAGCGGTAAAAAAACTAATTTTGTTCCATGAAAATCAGGTCAATTCTTTACATCATCTGTCTTGCCACCTTATCCGTTCCGGTTCAAACCCATGCGCAGGCATTTCCTTTTTATGGACGAACAATCGGTGCTCTTCCCTATTTTGAATATGGTCCTGGTGATGATAGGTTGGGTGGTGCGAAAATGACTTATATGGATTCCAATGTATTGGTGAAAGTGGTTGACACCTTGGGAACCGATTATATTATTGAACTTACCAAAAACCTGCAAGCGTTTATTGCCCGCTCCAGCATACGTATAGATTCCCAGTACATTCCCAAACCATATCAGCTCAGTGGCAACTGGAAGTCGTATAGCGATGACCGCTTCGACTATATCAGAATTGCGATGCCAGAAAGACTTCCTTTCAGAGGTGCTATGCAAACAGGACCCTCAAGGTTGATCATCGACTTATTTGGAATCACATCTAACACAAATTGGATTACACAGGTCGGTTCAGCATCTGCTATCAAGAATACCTGGTTCGAGCAAGTGGAAAATGGATTGTACCGCGTTTACATTGATTTAAAAAATGAAATGCATTGGGGTTATGCAGTTCGCTATGACAGCGCTTCATCTGTATTGGTCATCAAGGTGAAGCATGCGCCTGATAAAAATTTTAAAAACCTCCGAGTTGCTATTGATGCTGGCCATGGTGGCGACAACACCGGAACAGCAGGTAATATTTCAGGGAAAAGTGAAAAACGACTTACCCTTGAATATGCCACTGCCTTGGAAAAGGAGCTGCGGAAGTCAGGTTTAAAAAATATTTTCATGACCAGGCGTGAAGATACAAGTCTTAGCATGCAAGAGCGTGTGTTGATGTTGAGGGAGGCGTCGCCCGATTTGTTGGTTAGTATTCATTTTAATTCATCTTCAGCTGATACAATAAATGGCACAAGTACTTTTTATAGGTATATCGGATTCAGAACACTCACCCAAACAATTCTTAAACGAATGAAGGAACTCGGGTTGAATGAGTTTGGTAATGTAGGAAGTTTCAATTTTGCATTGAGTGGCCCCACTGATTATCCGAATGCTTTGGTTGAGGTTGCATTTCTAAGCAATAAAAGTGATGAAAAATTTATTCTTTCAAAAAAATCGCCTGCCAATGTTGCAAAAAAAATCAAGCAAGGCATCAAAGATTGGTTAGAGATGGGATATTAGATGCTGTGCACATAAATCAACCCCTTTGTATTTGAAGTTGTATATTTAACGATTCAAAAAAATCAAGATGGAAATAAACAAATCCTTTGTACACCATGTCTATTTTTGGTTGAACAACCCCGATAACAAAGAAGACCTTCAGAAGCTTATTGCTGGCCTACAGGAACTCAGCACGGTTCCACAAATAAGTGCCTTTCATATTGGAGTACCTGCACCAACCGATAGGGAAGTAATTGATAAAAGTTATGCTGTTTCGTGGCTGAATATATTCAGTTCTGAAAAGGATGAAAAAATATATCAAACACATCCGATGCACTTGAAGTTCATCGAAACTTGTTCACCACTTTGGCGCAAGGTTGTTGTTTACGACTCCGTTCACATTTAATATTTTTTCAGCATCATGTTTAAAGCAAACCGTTCTGCAGCATTGGGATTCATCTTTGTAACTGTGCTCATTGATGTGATTGGATTTGGCATCATCATACCTGTGATGCCGAAACTGATTCAGCAGCTTGTTGGTGGTGATTTGAGTACTGCTTCATCAATAGGTGGATTGCTGATGTTCTCGTATGCTTTTATGCAGTTCATGTTTGCGCCTGTATTAGGAAACCTCAGCGATCAATATGGACGAAGGGCAGTGTTGCTTTTTTCGTTGCTTGGCTTTGGAATTGATTATCTTTTTTTGGCATGGGCACCAAGCCTTGGTTGGCTTTTCGTTGCCAGGATATTTTCCGGCATTACCGGTGCAAGCATAACAACTGCTTCCGCTTATGTGGCTGATATCAGCACACCAGAAAAGCGCGGACAAAATTTCGGCATGATTGGTGCTGCCTTTGGTATGGGTTTTATTATTGGTCCTTTGATTGGCGGCTTGCTCGGACAGTTTGGCGAGCGGGTGCCTTTTCTTTTTGCAGCGGGACTTACGCTCGTGAACTGGCTATATGGCTTTTTTATTTTACCCGAGTCGCTTTCAATTGAAAAGCGCCGCAAGTTTGAGTGGAAGAAGGCAAATCCCCTTGGTTCTTTGATGCATCTTAAGAAATACCCGGCAGTGTCAGGATTGGTACTTTCGCTTACCTTAATATACGTGGCTATTCATGCAGTTCAAAGTACTTGGAGTTATTACACAATGGAAAAGTTTGATTGGAGCCCAGCTATGATTGGTTATTCATTGGCTTTTGTAGGGTTGATGATTGCCATTGTTCAGGGCGGGTTGATACGGTTGGTGATACCCAAACTCGGACAAACGCGTTCTCTTTTTGTGGGGTTGATCTTGTATACAGTTGGAATGTTTCTCTTTTCTCTTGCGGCTTCAACTTGGATGATGTTTGCATTTTCTGCCATTTATTGTCTTGGTGGTATTTCAGGTCCTGCCCTTCAAGGAATCATTTCAGGCCATGTTCCCGCCAATGAGCAAGGTCAGCTGCAGGGCGCACTTACCAGCTTGATGAGTGCAACAGCTATTGTTGGTCCGCCCCTTATGACGGGCTTGTTTGCCTTTTTCAGCAAGGATGGAACAGCGTATTATTTTCCTGGCGCTCCTTTTTTAGCAGGGGCTTTGTTATTCCTCATCACCACGATATTGACCTATAAAACCCTTCAGGCCGAAAAAAGGGCTGCTTTGGAATAGTTAGTATACTGCATGTCTAAATGATTACTCCTGGACAGGTGTTTCATCCCGATATTGAGCGAAGCGAGATCATCGGGAAGGGGTGGCAGGCTGGAGCGAAGCGAAAGCGTGCCGGGGTGGTGGAATTAAAAAAAATGCTATTTAATGATGAACTATTCTACGAATTATTTTTAAAAATTCAATCTACCACCCCGGCACTCATTCGTCTGCACCTTGGGTGCATCCTCATTCTTGCCACCCCTCCTATCCAGGAGGGGAGTCTTTTTTCTCATATTTCAAAAACGTTTTCTGCTTTTGAAATAAACAAAGATTCCCCGCAATGAAACTAGGTAACCGATGACAGATGTCAGACGTTAGATATCAGGAATCAGATAACTGATAACCGACAACTGATTCCTGACATCAGACGTCAGACATCAGATATCAGGAATCAGATAACTGATAACCGACAACCAATAACTATTTTTCAACCCAGCCTCTCCAGATGGCAGTCTATGAACATATTTTAAAAGTAAATAATTAGTTAATGTGTTAATTATCACGCATTAAGGTAATTTTCACAATTATTTTTCCACATTTACAAATTATTTGAAATACCTTTGCCAAGTAAATTTGAGTTGAGCCCAGTCTTTGTAAGTCAATAGATCATCTGCTAAGCATCTTCTGCTAATAGTTGTCTTGTTTACGCTCTGTGTTTCTCTCATGCATTTTTAATTTTTATTTTTTAGAGAATGAACATTTATGTTTCAAACTTAAGCTTCAACGTTCAAGATGAAGACTTAAAAGAATTTTTTGCTGAGTACGGAGAAGTAACTTCAGCTAAAGTAATC